>JBAIXJ010000535.1:0-1660 GCA_037916645.1 Opitutales bacterium
CGCGGCCATGGGGCCCTACCGGCCGTCGAGCCTCATCGACTGGCAGGAGGGCCGGGTCGTCGAGGTCGAGGCGATCTGGGGTGAGCCCCTGCGCCGCGCGCAGGCCGCGGGCGCGGCGACGCCGCACCTGGAGAAGCTCTATTCGACCTTGCTGCGCCTCACCGCCGGCGGCAATGCCGCGATGTCAACCAATAGTTGACAAATCTTCTTCCGGCTCGAGCGCCCTCCCGGCGGCATCTACCGGAAATGCTCCGGACCGTTTGTCACGTAATGCGTGACAAGGCGGTCGGACGGGATCGCGACCCCGAGGGGTCGCGGACGACCGTGCGGGCCGGGGGCGCGCGGCGCCTCACTTCAGCTGCACGTCCCAGACCTTGGAGCGGCGGGAGGTGCCGTCGGGGCCGGTCACCTCGAGCACCACGACGAGATTCCCGGGCTTCTGGTATTGATGAATGGGATTCTGCTCCGTCGACGTCGTGCCGTCGCCGAGATCCCATTTCCACGCGGTGATCTTCCCGACCGACAGATCCTTGAACGCGACCAGGCGGCGGTCCAGGTCGACAACCTTCCAGCTCCACTGCGCCTCGATCTTCTTCTGGAACTGCGGCTCGAGCGGCATGAGGCGGAAGGCACACAACTGCGAGGCGTTGCCGTACATGGTATGGTGGCGCGACAGGTTCCAAAAGCCGTTGCTGCCGCGCTTGTTCACATCGTCGTAATCGATGACCGCGAAGCTCAGGCCGATGATCTTGTTTTCCGTGAGCACCGATTCCACGGCGCGCTGCGGTCCCTCCGGGCCGGCGTAGTCGAAGGGCGTGATCCAGAACTCGAGCACGAGCCGGCCGGACTGGCCGGGCTTGAAATCGTAGGCGTAGGCGGCGTTGGCCCACGGCAGTTCCTTGATCCAAGTCGCCGCGCTCCACGCCATGCACCAGTCCTTCCCCTCGGCCGGGGTGAAGATGTGGTAGTTCTGCGCCTGCACGCCGTGGATCGCCCAGTGCGCCTCGTCCGCGCTGATCCGGTCGTCGGGCGCGGCCGCCGAGGCCCCGACCTGTTCCGGGGTCCAGAATTCCTTGTGTCCCTTGTCAATCAACGGCCCGCCCGACGCGTCGCCGTCGACCACGACCTCAAACGTGTCGTTGTGCAGGTCCGGCCGGGAAAAGTCCCAGTAGTCGTCGTATGCCTCGTACAGGAAATAGAGCCGGTTGAGCCCATTGACCCAGCCGACGCGGATCTTCACGTCCAGGTTCTTGGGGTCGGGTTTCGCGTGCCTGCTCGAGTCGTCGACAAACTGGTCCATCCCGATGACGTAGTCGGCGGGCACCATGGCCCAATCGTCGGCGTTGCCGTCGATTCGCGGAATCTTGTCGGCGGGAAACTGGAAGACCTTGAAGGTCACGTCCGGCCGGTCGAGGGCGGCGGCGACGGAGGCGAGCGCGGCCGCGGCGGTGACGAGGAGGAGCAGGCGGGGGCGGTTCATGGCGACGGCTCCACCCTACGCCGGCCCGGCGGGCCCTGGCAATCCGCGGCCGACCCTCAGTCCGTGTCCGGCGCCGTGTGGGCCCAGGCGGGCGGCGGGCCGGGGCGGAATTCCGAGTGGCGGATCTTGCCGCCGACAAAGCCCAGGAATCCTCCGAGTCCCAGCGCGATCAACGCCGCC
>JBAIXJ010000536.1:0-5778 GCA_037916645.1 Opitutales bacterium
AGACCTTCAATGGCAGACGCACTGGTAAAGTCCCATTTCATCGGCCGCGAGGCGCCCGCCGGCGCCGGGCCGTTCCTCCTGTTCCGGCGGCCGACGGCCAAGACCGGCCTCATCGGCTGGCTGACCACGGTCGACCACAAGAAGATCGGGATGATGTACGGCTTCTTCGCCACCTGCTTCCTGCTGCTCGGCGGGCTCGAGGCGCTGCTGATCCGCACCCAGCTGATCGTGCCGAACAACCATTTCGTCAGCGCGCACTTCTACAACGAGCTCTTCACGATGCACGGCACGACGATGATCTTCCTCGCCGTGATGCCGCTCAACGCCGCGTTCTTCAACCTGCTCGTGCCGCTGCAGATCGGCGCGCGCGACGTGGCCTTTCCCCGCCTCAACGCCTTCAGCCTCTGGGTCTTCGTCGCCGGCGCGATCATCCTGAACGTCGGCTGGTTCCTCAAGGCCGGGGCGCCGGCGGCCGGCTGGTTCGGCTACGCGCCGCTGACCTCGAAGCAGTTCACCCCCGACATCTCGGCGGACCTCTGGACGGTGGGCCTGCAGATCCTGGGCGTCTCGTCCATCGTGGCCTCGCTCAATTTCATCGTCACGATCATCAACCTGCGCGCGCCGGGGCTGACGATGATGCGCCTGCCGGTGTTCACCTGGATGGCGCTGATCACGAGCTTCCTCCTCATCCTCGCGATGCCGTCGATCGCCATCGCGCTGGCCGAGGTGATCTTCGACCGGCACTTCGGCACGAACTTCTTCGAGGTGTCGAACGGCGGCCAGCCCGTGCTCTGGATGCACCTCTTCTGGATCTTCGGCCACCCGGAGGTGTACATCCTCATCCTGCCGCCGATGGGCTACATCTCGGAGATCCTGCCCACCTTCGCGCGCAAGCCGCTCTTCGGCTACCCGATCGTCGTGTTTTCCGGCGCGATGATCGGCTTCATCGGCTTCGGCGTCTGGAGCCACCACATGTTCACGACCGGCATGGGCACGGTCGCGACCTCGGCGTTCGCCCTCGCCACGATGGCCATCGCCGTCCCCACCGGCGTCAAGATCTTCAACTGGATCGGCACGATCTGGGGCGGCCACCTGCGGATGCGCACGCCGATGCTGTTCGCGCTCGGCTTCATCTGGATGTTCATGCTCGGCGGGTTCTCCGGCATCATGCACGCCGCGGCGCCGGCCGACTACCAGCAGCACAACAGCTATTTTGTCGTGGCGCACTTCCACTACGTGCTCATCGGCGGCTCGCTCTTCGCGCTGCTCGCCGCGATGCACTACTGGTTCCCGAAGTTCACCGGGCGCCTGGTCAACGAGGCCTGGGGCCGGGTCTCGTTCTGGGTGATCTTCGTCGGGTTCAACACGACGTTTTTCCCGATGCACTTCCTCGGCCTCAACGGCATGCCGCGGCGCACCTGGACCTACGACGCGAACATGGGCTGGAACGACGGCAACCTGATCGCCACCCTCGGCTCCTACCTGCTCGGCCTCGGCATCCTCATCTACTTCGCCACCCTGGTCTGGAGCTACTTCAAGGGGCCGACGGCGGGGGGCGATCCCTGGGACGCCCGCACGCTGGAGTGGAGCATCCCCTCGCCGCCGCCCGAGTACAACTTCGCCGTCACGCCGACGGTGCACGCCCGCGACGGCTGGTGGTACGAGAAGCACCACCGGCAGGAGATCGACGCCGAGAAGACGGCGCACGCCCGCGAGGAGGAGGCGCACGGCGGCATCCACATGCCCGACCAGTCGTGGTATCCGGCGCTGGCCGCGGCGGGCCTGCTCATCGGCGGCCTCAGCTTTGCGAACTACAGCCTCGCCGGCGCGGTGACAGGCGCCGCGATCCTGTTCGTCAGCGCCTACCTGTGGGCCCTCGAAGGCCCGGGCGGCTATCACGTGCATCCCGCCCAAGCGGGCGCGAAGGGCTCCGGGCACGCCGCCCACTGAACCGCCCCGATTGTCCATGAGCAGCACCGCCGCCACCGCCACGCTGGATCATCACCACGATCCGTCCACCACGACGGGGATCCCGAACAAGAAGCTCCTGCTCTGGGCGTTTCTCGCCTCGGACTGCATGTTCTTCGGGACGCTCATCTCGACGCACCTCGTCTACCGGCTCCACCCGCCGCCGGGGAACCCGGTCCCGACCCAGGTGTTCAACATCGAGCTGACCTCCTTCTCGACGTTCGTGCTGCTGATGTCGTCGCTGATGATGGCGCTGGCGGTGAATGCCATCCAGCGCGGCGACCTCAAGGCGATGCGCGTATCGCTCCTCGCGACGGTCTTCTGCGGCTGCATCTTCCTCGGCTGCCAGGTGTCCGAATTCACCACCTTCGTCGAGGTGAAGCACGTCACCATCACCAACAGCATCTTCGGCTCGACGTTCTTCACGCTCACCGGCACGCACGGCACGCACGTGGCGATCGGCGTGCTCTGGCTGGGGCTGATGTACATCCGGTCGTTCAAGCCGGCCGGTGAGATCACCGGCGGGCGCATGCTGCGCACCGTGGTGCACGTCGCGGTTTTCGCGGCCGCCGCGGGCCTGCTGTTCGTGTTCATCGTCCCCGGGCTCATCAGCCTGTTCGTCGAGGGTTCGGGGCTCGGCGCCTTCGTCCACACCACCGCGCTGCCGCTGGGCGGGGAGGTCGCGGCCCTCGCGCTGCTCGCCTGGCTGGGCCGCGCGGCGGGCCCCGTCGACTTCGCGGTCGCCAACGCGAACGACGTCGAGTCGATGGGACTGTACTGGCACTTCGTCGACATCGTTTGGATCGTGATCTTCACCGCCGTCTATCTGCTCGAGTACGTCCTTCCCGCGGGCCCGGCCCACTGACTTCCCCGATTCTCTCACTCCCCTATTCTCCCATTCTCTCCGCTCGCCCCATGGACCTCGCCCTTCCCCCGGACACCCCCGGTCACTCCTCCGCCCAGAGCCGGTACCACGTCTACGTGCAGGTGGCGATGATCCTTGCCGTCATCACGGGGGTCGAACTGCTGCTGATCTTCCTGCCATTCCCCAAGGCGCTCCTCATCAGCGGCCTCGTGACGCTGTCGGCCGTGAAGTTCATGTTCGTCATCTTCTTCTTCATGCACCTGCGGTGGGACAAGGTGTTCTGCACGATCCTGTTCTTCATCGGCCTTGTGCTCGCGGGCGGCACAATGTGGGCGCTGCATTCCCTCTTTAGTGTCGCCAACAGCATTCCTCTGACCTTCCAGCCGTGACGGGACGACGGCGTCCCGGCCGGTCGATCGGCGGGCGGCGTCGGCCCGCGGCTGAAAAAGCGCTTCCGGTCGAGAGGCCGGCTGACTAGGGTCGGCGTGCCCACCGCGCCCCGGCGATGACCCTCCCGCGCTCTCCTGTCGATCCCGCCTGGCGCATCCGCGTCGCTGGCGTCGCACTGGCGGCGGCCGTGGCCGCGGCCTACGTCTCCAGCCTGACCAACGGCTTCGTCTTCGACGACGGAGCGGCGATCGTGCGCAACGAGACGATCCGGAGCCTCGCGGACTGGCGGGCGGTCCTCTCCCCGCCCCTGAAGGCCACGGGCGCGACCGGCCGTCCGGGCGTCAACCTGACGCTCGCGGTGAACTACGCCCTCGGCGGCCTCGATCCCCGCGGCTACCATCTGGCCAACCTCTGCATCCACCTCCTGGCCGCGCTGGTGCTGCTGGGACTCGTTCGGCGCACGCTGCTGCGAACCGGCCCAGCGGGTGCGGCGCTGCCGGTCGCCGCCGGCACCGCCGCGCTCTGGGCGCTCCATCCGCTGGTGACGGAATCCGTGACGTTCGTCATCCAGCGCAGCGAGTCCCTCGCCGGCCTCTGCTATCTGCTCACGCTCTACGCCTTCGTCCGGGCGGCGGACGCGACGGGGGCGGCGGCGACCCGCTGGCGGCTGGCCATGGTGGGGGCGTGCCTCGTCGGCGTGTTCGCCAAGGAGATCATGGTGACCGCACCGGTGATCGTGTGGCTCTACGACCGGACATTTGTGAGCGGCAGCTTTCGCGACGCCTGGCGCCACCATGGCCGCTGGCATCTCGCGCTCGCGGCCACCTGGCTGCCGCTGGCGTGGCTCGTCTGGCACGGGTCGGAGCGGGGCGGCAGCGTCGGGTTCGGACTGGGTGTGAGCTCGTGGGACTACGCGCTGACCCAGTGCCGGGCGATCGTGCATTACTTGAGGCTGGCGGCCTGGCCGCACCCGCTGGTGGCCGACTACGGAACGGCGGTGGAGACCCGGTGGCTGGCGGTCCTGCCGCAGGCGCTGGGGCTGGCCGCACTCGCGGCCGCAACGGCGCTGGCCCTGTGGCGGCGTCCGGTTGCCGGCTTCGCCGGCGCCTGGTTCCTCCTGATCCTGGCGCCCAGCTCGAGCGTGGTGCCGCTCGCCACCCAGACGATGGCCGAGCACCGGATGTACCTGCCGCTGATCGCCGTCGTGGCGGCGGCCGTGATCGGGCTCCACCGATGGGCGGGCCCGCGGATCTTCGCGGGCCTGTTCGCCCTCGCGTTCGCGTTCGGGTGGCTCACGGCCCGACGCAACGCCGATTACCGCGACGAACTCACGCTGTGGCGCGCGACCGTCGCCGCGTGTCCCGGAAACCCCCGCGCCCACAACGAACTCGGCATCGCCCTCGAGGCCGCGGGACGGAACACGGAAGCCGTGGAGCAATTCGAGGCCGCCCGCCGCCTGAATCCGGACGACGCCGACGTCCACTACAACCTCGGCACGCTGCTGGCGAATCTGGGCCGGGATGCCGAGGCGACCCGGGAACTGGAGACCGCGCTGCGGCTGAGTCCCGGCATGGCCGACGCGCAGGTCAACCTCGGCAACCTGGCGCTCCGGGCCGGGCGGCCGGCCGGGGCCCTGGCGCGTTTTCAGGCCGCCCTGCGCCTGAAGCCGGATCTCGTCGCGGCCGAGATGGGCGTGGGCAACGCCTGCCTGCAGCTCGATCGCCTTGCCGAGGCCATGGAAGCCTACCGCGCGGCCCTGCGGCTCGATCCCCGTCACGTCACGGCCTACAACAACCTCGGCACCGCCTGCCTTCGCGCCGGCCGTTACGCCGAGGCGGCCGCGGCGTTCGACGAAGCTCTGCGGATCGATCCCGGACTGGTGCCGGCCCGCGAAAACCGCGAACTCGTCCGCCGGCTGGCGTCTGAGCCTCCGGCCGCCCGGACGCCATCGAACTGATCCGGGTGGGAAACCCGTGGGATTCGGCCCAAGGGCCCGGCGACGGCCTGCGCGATCTGCATGCCGGGAAGCCCATTGCCGCCCGAGTGAGGAAAACCGTTTGCCAAGGTCGGTCTTTTTCGGGGATATGGATTTGACCCACCATGCGAATCTCCCGTCTCCTCCGTCTGGGAGGCCTGCTCGGCCTTCTGGCCGGCATCGGCATTGACCGGAGCGGCGCCGGGGAGAACGTGGTATACGGCCCGCCGCCTGCGTGGGTCGAGGAGGCGCCGGCGACGACCACCACGGCGGTGACGAAGCATGCATCGGGTCTGGTCTACCTCCTCTCCGATTATCAAACCGATGTTGCCCGCGAGGAGGCGTACCAGCGGAACACGATCAAGGTCCTGGCGGAAAACGGCCTCTCGGCCTGCGGCGAGCTCCGGCTGTCCTTCGAACCCACCTACCAGACGCTGACGCTGCATTATGTCCGGATCCTGCGCGACGGGCAGGAGCTGAGCCGCCTGGATCCCGCGAAGGTCAAGGTCTTCCGCCGCGAGCGCAACGCGGAGGCGGGGCTGTACGACGGCCGCCTCACGGCATTGGTCATTGTCGAGGA
>JBAIXJ010000537.1:0-2939 GCA_037916645.1 Opitutales bacterium
TCGCCAAACTGGATGGCGGGCCCCGCTGCGACCTTGGGCGGGGGCTGCAGGTGGGACGCGAGATCGGCGGACGCGCTCAGGTGCCAGCCGCCCGCGTCGTGGACCGCCGCGCGGAACTCGGTGGACCCGTGCCACAGGTCCTGGCGCTCGACGAAGAACTCGACCCGGCAGGGCAGCGCGGCCGGATGGAGCAGCCGGCGGTACGGCTGATCGCCGCGATACAGGACGACCTCGTCCGTCCCGGCGGGGGTCTCGACGTTGACCACCGGCAGCGGTTCGCCGTGCCGGGTCTCGGCACCGGAGAGCTTGATCGCGGCGCCGGGCGGCACCCCGGCCGGCAGCGGCGCGCTCCCCGGCGGGGCCAGCCGGCGGTAGACCCGCATGCCGTTGAAGTCCATCACGCGGGCGAAGTCGCGGGTGACGGCCTGCCAGAGCTCCGGCTGCGCGAAGAGCGGGTACTTGAGATAGCCGCGGCTGGTGGTGGTGTCGATGATCACCGCGGGCGGGTGCCGGCGGTAGTCGGCCCAGAAGTCCTCCCAGGCGTGGGGCGTGATCGCGTAGTGCGTGTCGATCAGCGGGTCGAGGTTGGTCCACGCGATCATGCCCGTGAGGTAGTTCGTGTAGATGAAGCGGGTGCTGGGCAGGCGGTGGCTGAAGAAGTAGATCTCGGGGAAATAGCCCCACACCAGGATGCGGTCCGATGGCGCAGTAAACTGCTGCACGTCGGCGCCGAGGTCCTTGAGGAACGTGTCGCGCCCGTCGAGCTGGCCCTCGCGCCGGCCGGCGTCGAGCACGGCCAGGGCCGCCATCGCCGCGATCAGCGCCCCGGCGCCGCCCCGCAGCCATGGGCGGGTCTCCCGCGGAGCGCGCACCCGGTCGAACAGGCGCGCGACGGTCCAGCCGCAGGCGAGGCTGAGGCCGGGGATGACCTGGATGCTGTAGTGCACGGCGGCGCGGCCGCCCAGCGTCGTCGACACGAGCCCGGCCGCTGCCCAGCCGAGGATCAGCCAGGGGAGCACGGGCGCCTCCACCGGCCGGCGGCGCAGGCCGGCCCAGATCCGGTGGAGCAGCAGGCCGCCGCCGGCGAGGCCCGCCGCCAGCGCGACCGGCGTCTGCAGCGCGGCCAGGAGGAACGGAATGCGGACGTCCCAGATCCGGTTGGCCAGCGGCACCTCGGGCACGTAGATCTTCGTGTTGAAGGTCCACGCGTAGTAGGCGAGGTCCCACAGCGCGCCGTGAAGGGCAAAGTAGAGCACGGTGACGACGACGGTGGCGGCCCAGCCGGCCAGTTCGCCCGCCGCGAACCGGAGGAGGGCGCCGCGGCGGGCCGGCGCGGACCCCGCGAGCAGGCCGACCAGCACGAAGGTCACGCCGAGGTCGAGCACGCCCGGCTGCTTGCACAGGGTGGCGAGGCCGAAGGCGAGGCCGGCCGGCAGGCCGGACCGGAACGTCGGCTGGTCGAGCGCCCGCGCGAAGAGCGCGTAGCCGAGGATCGAGAAGAGGATCACGAACCACTCGGTGTGCGCGCCGAGGCCGTCCTCCTTGCCCGGCAGGACGAGGCAGAGCATGGTGAAGGCCACCGCGCCCGCGATGCCTGTCGTCTCGTCGCCCAGCCGGCGGGCGATCCGCCACAGCCCCACGGCGCCGGCGCCGAGGGCGAGCGCCAGCACGAGGTGCACGGCGCGGGCGTTCCAGTCGCCGGCGACGGCGTAGACCGCCGCCTTGAGGTAGGGCACGAGCGGGCTGCGGTTGTCGGCGGCGTCGCGGTAGATCACCTCCCCGTGCCGCACCTGCTCCGCCATTGTGAACGTCGAGCCCTCGTCGAGGGCCCAGATCTCCCGCCCCAGCCACGGCGCCCGGAGGAGAAAGGCGGCGAGGACGAGGCCGAGGCCAAACAGGAGTCGCCAGGAGGGGACCGTGCGCATGCGGGTTCGAGAGGGACTGGAATTCCGGGCCAGACGCGGGCCGGCGTCAAGAGCCGGCCCGGGTCGCGCCGGCGGTCATTCGCCCTCCAGCCACGCCTCCTGCACGAGGGCGAGGTACCGCGGCAGCACGCGGTGATAGTCGTGGTAGCGGAGGATGCGCGAGTAGGCGGTCGGCGTGAGCGACTTGCCGCTGCGCTCCTTGGCGAGGCAGGTCTGCATCATCCGGGACAGCCCCGCAACGTCGCCCGGCGGCACCAGGTACGCCTCGGCCCGCTGCCGCACGAGCTCGGGGATGCCGTGCACGTCGGTGGTCACGATCGGGGTGCGGAACGCCATCGCCTCCATCACGACCCGCGGGAACGATTCCTCGTAGCTCGTGCAGACAAACAGGTCGCAGAGCTGGAAAAAGTCGAAGACCTCGTGCGTCTCCGGCACCAGCGTGAGGTTCTTGAGTCCGAGGTGGGCGATGTCCGCCGTGAGCCAGTCGAGGTAGATGCCTTCGCGCGCCCCCACGAGCACGAAGCGGAACGGGCCCCGTCCGGGATTGTGGTGGTTGAAGTGCTCGACCGCGCGGATGAAGATGTGCTGCCCCTTGCGCTCGCAGACCGTGCCGATGTTGGCGATCACGACCTCGTCGTCGCCGAACCCGTGCTTGCGCCGCAGCTCGGCCCGGGCGTGGTTGCGCTTGAAGTCCTCGATCTCGTCGATCCGGATCCAGCTCGGCACCGTGCGGAAGTTGTCGCGGACGTTGAGGTCCTCGTAGTAGGCCCGCGTCGCCCGGCAGAGGAAGAGCACGCGGGTGGCGTCGCGGAAGGCCTGCTCGACCAGCGGGTGCAGCGGCAGGAGCAGCATCCGCTCGAAGAACCGGAACACCGACGTGCTCTCATGGATGTGGAAGAGCGACGGCTTGCCCGCCTGCCGGGCCAGGTGCACGCCCCAGAAGCTCACGAGGGTGTTGCACACCACCACGTCGACCCGGTCCATCGGCAGCCGGGCGCGCACCTCGGCCACGCG
>JBAIXJ010000538.1:0-4654 GCA_037916645.1 Opitutales bacterium
ACAGGTGCGGGGCATTGCGGCTGTCCGGCCGCGTCGCCACATCGCCGCCAAACCCGGCGGAGCCACGCGGGCGTCCGTGGCACGCCGCGCAACTGTCGGCGAGACCGGCCCCGATGGCGAGCACCTGACCGACGTCGCCCGCGCCATTCTGCGTGATCGGGCCCGCACCCTGCAGCACGGTGAACTTGCGCTGGAAGAGCTGACGGCCGCGACGAATCGCCCGGAAGGGATCACGCGCGATGATGAACGAGGAGGAATCCGGCGTGAACCAGTCGCCGCGACCGGCGCCGACCTCGGCGGCAAATGATTTGGCGATTCCTTCGCCGGCGGCGTTGGGCGCGACCGTTTGATCGACGAGCTGCGCTCGAACCCACGGGGAGCTGAGCACGCCGAGCAGGAACACGGCGGTGCAATGGCGCCGGAGGGTATATCCACGGGGGTAAAGGTGAGGCATGACGGCTTTTATCAATGGTTTATCGTTGGATGGGGAGGCGCGGATTCAAAGCCTACGCCGGTCATTAGCGGCGACACCGTACCCATAAGCGGATTATCGCGCCGAAAGGTGCCAGAAAGTTTGCCTCGGCCTTCCCCCCGATCGCCAGGACTCCGTTCGCCGGCCCCGCCGGGAACCCAAGGCCGGCTGAGTTGCTGTTGCGCCGCGATCACGTTCATTGGCGCGCGTGGACGATCTCACCCAGATCCTGCGGACGGCGGACGAGGCCGATCCCAAGGCTGCGGAACAGTTGCTGCCGCTCGTGTATAATGAACTTCGTCAGCTCGCAGCGGCCAAG
Organism: Opitutales bacterium; assembly: GCA_037916645.1. Taxonomy (GTDB): domain Bacteria; phylum Verrucomicrobiota; class Verrucomicrobiia; order Opitutales; family Opitutaceae; genus Fen-1467. The sequence goes on from JBAIXJ010000538.1 coordinate 792, forward strand.
ATGGCGCACGAGCGGCCCGGCCATACGTTGCAGGCAACCGCGCTGGTCCACGAGGCCTACCTGCGGCTGGTTCGCAACGGGGTGCAAACCTGGCAAAATCGGCGGCACTTCTTCGGCGCCGCAGCCGAGGCCATGCGGCACATCCTGGTCGATCGCGCGCGCCGCAAGGCCGCGGTGCGCCACGGCGGCGAGATGGCCCGACTCAGTCTCGACGAGGTCCTCATCGCTTCGCAGGCGACCGACGAAAACGTGCTTCGGGTCAACGACGCCCTCGAAAGACTGGCGGAGCGCGATGCAGAGGCCGCCGAGCTCGTCAAGCTCCGGTTCTTCGCCGGCTTCACCTCCGCGGAAGCCGCCGAGTTGCTCGGCCTCTCCGAACGGACCGCCAAGCGCACGTGGGCCTATGCCCGCGCCTGGTTGTTCAATGAACTCACGCGCATGGCGTAAGACGATGCCTCGTGCGTCCGCCCGCTCCGGTGGATCGGGTGGCGCCTTCATCCGGAATCTTTTCTGGCCCCTCTCATCCCCAATATCCGCCTGGATCAGGTGGCCCTCATGCGCCCCCAGCCAAGACATGGTACCACCAGTGAGGCACCTTTCCCCCGGTCCGGGCATCGCTCGTTCCGCGTGATCCAATCCCGGGTCCGGCTGGCGCGGTTGCTCTCCCGCCGTCTTCCACGTGTCCGCACCTGAAAATCGCGAGCGGGAGATCTTCAGCGCCGCGCTCGAGTTGCCGACGGCAGCGGAGCGCGAGGCCTACCTCGACCGCGCGTGTGGCCACGACGCCGAGCTGCGCGCTGCCGTCGAGGCCTTGCTGCGGGCGTCCGAGGCGGCGGGACCCTTCCTGGCGGACGAAGCGATGCCGGCGCGTGATGCCGCGCCGGCGCCGGACGGCGAAGGCCCGGGCAGCCGCATCGGTCGCTATCATCTGCTCGAACGGATTGGCGAGGGCGGATTCGGCGTCGTCTACCTGGCCGAGCAGCGCGAGCCGGTGCGGCGGCGGGTGGCGCTCAAGATCATCAAGTTGGGCATGGACACCCGCGCGGTGATTGCGCGCTTCGAAGCCGAGCGTCAGGCGCTTGCCCGGATGGAGCATCCCAACATTGCGACCGTTCTCGATGGCGGGGCCACGGCGACGGGGCGGCCGTACTTTGTGATGGAACTGGTGCGCGGCATTCCCCTCACGGAGTTCTGCGACCAGCAGCAGTTGGCCCCGCGCGAGCGCTTGGAGCTGTTTGTCCAGGTGTGCCATGCCGTGCAGCACGCGCATCAGAAGGGCGTCGTCCATCGCGATCTCAAGCCTCCGAACATCCTTGTCACGCTGCACGACGACCGGCCCGTGCCGAAGGTGATCGACTTTGGGATCGCAAAGGCGATCGACCAACCGCTCACCGAGAAGACGATGTTCACGCGCTTCCATCAGTTCGTCGGCACGCCGGCCTACATGAGCCCGGAGCAGACCGGCATCAGCGGCCTCGACGTGGATACGCGCGCCGACATCTACAGCCTCGGCGTCCTACTCTACGAACTGCTCACCGGTTGCACGCCGTTTGACACCCGGACGCTCCTCGAGCGTGGCTATGAGGAAATTCTGCGCACGATCCGGGAGCGGGAGCCGTCCCGACCGTCGCACCGCCTCGCGTCGTTGAACGTCAAGGAACTCACGACGGCGGCGCAGCGTCGCCGCCTCGAGGCGCGGCAGCTTGTCAGCCAGCTCCGCGGCGATCTCGACTGGATCGTGATGAAGTGCCTGCAGAAGGACCGGCAGCGTCGCTATGCTACCGCCAATGGACTCGCGATGGACCTCGTGCGCCATCTCGGCAACGAACCGGTGCTGGCCCGTCCGGACACGCTCGGCTATCGCGCGGCGAAGTTCGTACGCCGCCACCGCACGCCGGTGGCATTTGCCGCCCTGCTGGCCGCGGTGCTGGTCGCCGGCCTCGCCGGCACCATCACCGAGGCGCGCCGCGCCGACGCGGAGCGCGATTTTGCCCTGCGGCAGCTCGCCCGCGCCGTCGCCGTCAACGATCTCAACACGTTCCTGCTGTCCGACGCCGCGCCGGCGGGAAAGACCTTCACCGCCGGAACCCTGCTCGCGCTCGCGGAACATGTGATCGGGCGCCAATACGGCGACACCGACGAGAACCGCGTAAGCCTGCTCATCGCGATCGGCCGCCAACTTGACGCCCACGACGAGAACACCCGGGCGCGCGCCATTCTCGGACGCGCCTTCGAGCTTTCCCGCCGGATCGCCGATCGCTCCCTGCGGGCCCAGGCGGGCGCTGCCCTGGCGGCCGCCGCCGCGCGAGGTGGCGATCTGGATTGGGCGGAAGGCCTTTACCACAACGCCCTCGCGGAACTCGGCGACGACCCGCTCTTCGCCCTCAGCCGGGTCGACTGTCTGCTGCGCGGCGGCGAGATCGCCCGGGAAGGGTGGCGGGGGCAGGAAAGCGTCGAGCGGGTTCAACGCGCACAGCGGGCCCTGCATGATTCCGGCGTCCGATCTGCCGTCCTGGAACTGCGCGTGTCCCTGGATCTGGCGGAGAGTCAGCGCATCGCGGGCCACCTGCACGACGCGAACGCGGCCTTCCAGCAGGCCTTTGACCAGTTGAAGGCGCTGGGGCGCGACGACACGGAGACGGCGGGCACGCTGCTCAACAACTGGGCACTGACCCTCCATACCTCGGGGCAGCCCCTCGCGGCCGAGGCGCTGTTTCGCAAGGCCATTGACATCAGCCGCGCGAACGGAACCGACGAAAACGTTTCTCCGATGCTGCTCAACAACCTCGCGCGAACGCTGAATCTGCTCGGCCGCCACGCCGAGGCGCGCCGGTACGCCGAACGCGCCTATGACCTGGCCCGCGCGAGCGGCGCGGAGATCATCGTCAACCAAGCCCTGCTGGTGCGGGCCGCCGCCTATTTCAAGCTCGGCGAGGCTGACCGGGCGGCCGCGGCGCTGGCGGAAGTCGAGCCGCGGTTTCGGCGCACGCTGCCCCCCAACCACGCCGCGTTCGAGGGGCTGGCCGCGCAACAGGCGACACTCGCCGAGGTCCGCGGTGATGAGGCGGGGGCCGAGGCCAAAATTGACCAGGCCATCGCCCTCGCCGAGGCCAATCAGGAATCCTTTGGTCTTTCCTTGTTTCTCGAACAGCGCTCCGAGCTCGAGCTCCAGAACCGACGTCCGGTCGAAGCCGCTGCCAGCGCGGAACGCTCCGTGCGACTGCTCCTGCAGGCGGCCGAAGCGGGCACGCATTCAGCTTGGCTCGGCAACGCGTACCTGGCTTGGGCCCGGGCTCTGCGGGCCGCAGGCAAGACCGCCGGCGCGAAGGCCGCCTATGCGTCGGCGTTGACGGAGCTCACACCGACCATGGGAGCGGACAACCCCCAAACCCGGGAAGCCGCAGAAGGGTTGAGCCCAACCGACTTGCCGGCGGCGGGTGCCAGCAGGCCTCCGCCCGCCCCGCCATAACTGACCAAGGATCCTTCACCACCAGCGACGTGTCCTGCTTCGTCTGCCCTCCTGGCGAGACCGATCTCTGCGGGAAGCAGCTGCTTCAACCATGCGATGAGCCGCCAGGCCGAGATGAGATTCCCCGGCAGGGATGGAATTGGTGTTGCCGCGTCGAAGGCTCTCTGGCTGAGCAAAAGGCATGAATGCGATCGAAGAATACACGACCATCGTCGCCGTCGATTCGAAGGAACTGGACGCCAAAGTCACCGAGCTTCTGAAAAAAGGATTCGAGCTCTACGGGAACCCCTACCTGGCCCAAGGCCCTGATCGCTTCGGCCTGTTTCAGGCCCTGGTGCGTGGAAAAGCCGCCCGGGTGTTCAGCAACTTCGGCTAGGCGGGTGCGGGCGTGGGG
>JBAIXJ010000539.1:0-4061 GCA_037916645.1 Opitutales bacterium
CGGCGAAGTGACCGGTGCCGTCCAACGTGCTGCTGCGCACCACTCGGTCCTCTGGCCAGTCGAGTGTCCGAATGCAAAGCACGAATGCGGCTGCCGACAGAACGTGCCAGAGCGCGTGCGCTTGAACTGCCGCCTCCGGATCGCAGAGCCATCCCCCCGGCCGGTCGCCGACCTGGCAGATTACGGCCGCCGTAAAAAGCACCACGATCACGGCGACGCGGATGAAGATCGCCGTCGTTCGTCGCCGCCATGCGGTCAACAGGAGCGCTGTGACCAGGACCCCGGCCGCCACTGTGGTCGCGACCGTGAGGGCCAACGGCTTGAAGCCAAGGATCCGCAGATTGCGGCCGCTGGCCGCGGCCGCCGCCAAGAGCAGTGGCACGAGGAGCAAAAGCACTCCGTGCCCGTCCAGATGGTGGCGCAATCGCGAACTCAAGGCCCCGGCGGCGAAGATCACCGCCGCCAGATACAGCCAATACATCGCCCCCACGTCCAGATGCCGTAGAGCACGCGAGGCCGAGGCGTGGTAGAGGAAACTGCCGGCACCGACGGCGATCAACGCGACTCCTACGACCGCCGCGCTCCGGCGCGAGGCCAAGACGAGGAGGACGGCGCCCCCCAAGACGAACGCGAGATTCGACCACGTGTTCTCCGGCTCACGAATGAGGCGGGCGAGCGCCGGAGCGGCATGCGCAATCTGTCCCCGCCGCAGCGCGGCGGCGTCGAGCGCCTCGCCCTGGCGCGGAGGGTTTTCCGGGGGCGGCCAGCGATCCGCGCGTCCCACCGCCGCGAGCACGACCAACACTCCGGCGACGATGACCACGGTCACCAGCAGGATTCGCCACGCTTCCTTTTGTGGCCCGATGAAACGGATTTCCCTGGAACGCCGGCCCTCGGCAATATTAGTGCCCATTAGTGTGCATTAGTGGTTAACAGAATCCTCAGCGCGCGGCTGCGAGGTTCGCCAATGCCGCCTCCCACGTCGCCGCCTGGTCGCGGTCGCCGGCGGCCGCGGCCGCGCCAATCGCCTCGCGCAGCACCGCCGCGCGCCACTCGCCCGGCAGGTTGCCGTTACCCAGGATCGCCCGGTAGTAGGCGACCGCGCGCGGCGCACTTCCCCACCCCGTCAGCAGGCGCGCCGCCTCCTGCGCCAGCGGCGCCTCGTCGAGGCCGAACATCTCCGGTCGCGGCGCCGCGCCGAGCACGCGCAGGGCGCCGGGCCGGTCGCCCACCGCCTCGAGCTGCGAGGCGAGCGCGAGCGCCAGCGGCAGGCTCGGTGCGCGGGACAGATTCTCCTGCAGCCAGCTCCGCGCCTCGGCGGATTTGCCGGCCCGGTCCAGCTGGTTGGCCCGCCGCAGCACCACGTAAGGCGCGAATGCCGGCGGCAGCGCGGCGAGCCGGGCGACCTGGTCTTCCAGCGGCACGGCAAACGGCCGGTAGAGCGGGTCGCCGATCACGATGCACTGCCAGCTCAGCGCGGGCTCCGCGAAATAGGCGGCATCGCCGAGGTTGCTTCCCCGGGCCAGCTCCTCGAGCAGCAGCTGCGGCTCCAGCGTCAGCTGCAGGTAGGGCTCAAAGACGTTGCCGAAAGTCGCCGCGACGCCGCGCGCCACCAGCGGCCCGCACCAGCCGGCCGTCTCGGAGCGGAGCGTCTCCGCCGACGCGCTGTGGATGTGTAGCGCGATCGCGCCCGGCGGGAACCGGAAGCCCGGGAGCGCCATTGCCCCGGCCAGGCTGGGCGCGTACCAGCCGAAATACAGCGCCGGAGCGTCGAAGCGGGCGCCCGCCGGCGGCACGCCGCCCGCGCGGTTGACGTCGCCATCGAACCCCAGGGCGGCGAGCTGGCCGGCCACGAGGTCGAGCCACCGCTCGCCGTCGCGATCGGGCCCGCGCCAGTCGACGTGATAACGGCCGATCAGGCCCTGGCGCTCCGCCTCGAGCGCGTGGTCGACGAGACCGCGCGTCGCCGCCGCGGTCGGGCCGTCGAGGCGCGCGACCTTGACGACCGGCTCGGTTTCGAAGGGCACCGGCTGCCGCCGGCGGAACAGCGGATTGGGGACCCAGCCGTTGATGTCGTACGTGCTGTGCGCGAGCAGCGTCAGTTCCGAGTCGACCGCGCCCTGGTTGGTGCGGAACTGCGGCTTGAGGCCAGTCCGGGGCGCATCGGGCATGAGCGCCGGGTCATGGGCGACCCGCAGCGGCACGCCCCGGCAGACCACCAGGTAGCTGAGGCGGTGGGTCGTGATGCCGTACCGCCGGCGGCCGACGGCATCCGTCACCGAGGTGGCAAAGGCGTCGATCCAGCCGTGGGCCACCAGCCAATCCTGCAGCGGCTGGTAGATCGTCGCGACGAACTCCGGCCACGCGATGGTCTCCGCCGCCGGCATCGGCAGCGCGACGATGTTGGCCGCCGGCACGCCGCGCTTCCCGGCGTAATGCCGGGCGAGGTCCACCGAGTCGACGTCGTTGGCATTGGCGAGCAAGATCACCCGCTGCGCCAGCTCCGCCGCGTCGTCCGGCGCCGGCCGGGCCGGCGCGAAGACGCCGACGAGAATTGCGGCCATGAGCGGCCATCGGCCAACGCGGGGCATCGCGCCAAATCTAGGGCCACCGCGCCGGATTTCGAGGCTGGTTTCCGGCGGTACGTACCGCCGCGACAGGCCTGTTTCGCCCTCCCGCGGTGCGGCGAGCTGCATCGCCAGCGGTCGCGGCAACGGCAACACTCAAGACGTTCCAAGGCCGCAAACCGGCTCGGCCGGTGCGCGAGCGACTGCCGTGACAGCTAACCCCGTCGGGGCCGACGTTTGAATCGGCTCTTCTGCAATCTGCCCACAATCCATGTCGGATTCCTCCGGCAATCGACTACCGCCCACACCAAGGCCTTTTCTCCGGCAACGTCGTAGTACACCGCGTACGGAAATATCCTGCCCAAGAGCCGATGGGACCCAAAGACTATCCGGTGAATGCCCGCGTAGATCGCGAGCGAATCAATCTCCGCGTACATCGAATCCAGAAAGTAGTCCCCCAAGCCAACCTGCTGGCTCTCGTAGAACGCGTAGCCTTCGGCAAGGTCCCGTTCCGCCTCTCCTAGAATCTCAACGTGCACGGACGCTGCGACGGATCCGGTCTTTCGCTTCAGGCCACGGTGAGAACTCAGCCTTCCCTGCCGCGTGGAGCTTCTTGCGAGCGGCCAGAACCTTCCGGTGCCACGCCGGCGATTCCAAAGCCTGGTCTCGCTCGCGCAGGCTGGCCCAGACGCGCTCGATGACGTCGAGCTTCTCGGGCACGGACATCTTCTTCAGCGGCAGTGAGACCTGGGTCATGCGGCTAGCATCGCGCGAATCCGCCAACCGTCAAGGTCAGCTGAGATCCGATCCGGCGGAACGGTTAGCGCTGAGGCGCGCCGGCGGACTGACCGGGCCCGGTGCGCGGGCGTTTGCCCGGCGTCACCTCCGACGGATTGTTCGGCTTTCCCTCCTTCAGCCGGGGATCTTGATGGTTAACGTCCACCGCCAAGTGCAGCACCAGCAGGTCCTTGCCTGCGTAGCTGACAAGCATCCGATGGCCCCTGCCGGTCCTCTCGATGGCAAACTCTCGATACCGCTCGAAATACAAGCGGGCCATATCTCGGTTGGCTATGAGCTCCCAAGTCTTGTGCAACGTAATCTTGCCGTCGGATTCCGACCACTTCCCTTGCTCCTGATTATACCAGCCGGCGATTCCACCCGGAGAATAGTCGTAGAAAAGCGATTGGCGCCACGCATAGCTGCCGTCGGCGAACAGCCACAATTCGATCTCTCCATTCATGGCCCACGTATCGCTGAAGTAATCGCACAGCATCTCCCGTGGAGATGCGCACAGACATGGCATCAAAACGAGTGCAAGAAATGACAGCCATTTCCTCATGCCCAACGGTGCTTTGCCACCCCAGGGTGTACGCGCTGGTTTCGCATGAGGCAACCGGTTTGTCGGTTATGGAAATCGCGGGGCGATTTTCGAGTCGGGGTGATGGCGGGCCTTCCGCTCCGATCGGCGCCGATCAGCCTGTAGGTCGGGGTTTA
>JBAIXJ010000540.1:0-7895 GCA_037916645.1 Opitutales bacterium
TCGCCCTTCCGATCGCCAGCGTTGCCCTGCTGTTTGCGCTCGTCGCCGGTTGCGTCCAATACCAGGCCCGGCCGCTCAACCCGGAGACGGCCGCGGCGGCGCTGTCCGCCCGCTCGCTCGACGACCCGGGCCTGCACCGCTTCCTGGCGCAGAACCTCGGGCGTGACTTCACCCCATGGCCGCCCGCGTCCTGGAATTTCGACACGCTGACCTGGGTCGCCTTCTATTACCAGCCGTCGCTCGACGTCGCCCGGGCGCAGTGGGACGAAGCCCGCGCCGCGCTGCAGACCGCCTCGGCCCGTCCCAATCCCACGCTGACCGTGACGCCGGGTTACGACACCAACTCGAGCGGAATTTCGCCGTGGTTTCCGGCGATCGGCCTCGATTTCCTGATCGAGACGGCGGGCAAGCGCGGGCACCGCATGGACGCGGCGCGCCTCGCCGCCGAGGCCGCCCGTCTGGACGTGCTCACGTCCGCCTGGGCGGTGCGCAGCGAACTGCGCGAGGCCCTGATCGAGCTGTCGGCGGCGGAGCGCCGTCTGGCGTTGGTCGACCAGCAGATTGCCCTCCGGCAACAGGCCGCCGCGCTGCTCGAGCAGCGCCTGAAGGCCGGCGCCGCCTCGGCCGTCGAGTTGTCCGCCACCCGCCAGGCCCTGCTGCGCGCGGAGGCGGCGGCCGCCGAAACCCGCCGGCAGGCTCCGCTCGCCCGGATCCGCGTCGCGCAGGCCCTGGGCGAGCCGGCGGCGGGCCTCGCGGGCCTCAAGTTCGACGACGCCCTCGCGTTGCCCGCGCCGGCGCTGTCGGCGGAACAACTGGAGGCCGCACGCCGGCTCGCGCTGCAATCCCGCGCCGACGTCCTCGGCGCCCTCGCCCGCTACGAGGCCAGCCAGGCACAGCTGCAGCTGGAGATCGCGCGGCAGGTCCCCGATCTCCAGCTCGGCCCCGGCTACCAATACGATCTCGGCGAGAACAAATGGAGTCTCGCGCTCGGCGCCGAGCTGCCGGTTTTCCAGCACAATCAGGGTCCGATCGCCGAGGCCGAGGCGCGGCGCCGGGAGGCCGCGGCGCAGTTCACCGCCACCCAGGCCAGGGCGATCGCCGCGATCGACGCCGCCGTCGCCGCCCGGGCCGCCGCGACCGGACAGCTGGAACACCTGCGCCGCCTGGACAGCGAGTTGGCGGACCGCGCCGCCATGGTCCAGGCCCGCCTGGCCGCCGGCGACACCGACCAGGTGGAGGCCACCAGCGCGCAGATCGAGCTGGCCGACGGCGAACTCGCCCTGGTCGATGCCGAGGCGGGCGCGGCGTCGGCCGCAGGGCAGCTGGAAGACGCCCTGCAGGTGCCGTTTCGCAACCTCGACGCCGTGCTGAATCCCGTGCGCGGGACCGTCGCGACCACTTCGCCATGAAAACGCATTCCCGATTTCGTCCCGCCCGCCGCGCGTGGTCCGGCCTCGCCTGCGGCGCCCTGGGTCTGGTGCTGGCCGCCTCGTGCCTTCGGGCCGACGAGGACGAGCAGCCGGCCGCGCCCGCGCCACAGCGGGTGAGCGTCCAGAACGGCGCCGCCACCGTCAGACTAACGCCGGACGAGATCAGGCGCTCCGCCCTCGAGATCGCGAAGCTCGCCCCGACCAGTGAACGCCCCCGCCAGCCGGCCCTGGCCGCCGTCCTTGACCTGCAGCCCCTGCTCGACGCCGCCGCCAACCTCGCCGCGGCGCGGGCCGAGACGATCCGGACGGAGGCGGCCGCCGCCGCCAGTCGCGCCGAATTCGAGCGGGCCAAGCAGCTCAACGCGCAGAACCAGAACGTCTCCACCAAGGATTTGCAGGCCGCCGAGGCGGCGGCGCGCTCGGATGGCGCCGCGGCCCGCGCCGCGGCTGCGGCCTTTCGCGGGCGGCGGGCCGCCTTCGAGCAGCAATGGGGACCGCGCCTAACGGGGTGGGTCGAGGAGAGCGCGCCCGAATTCAAGCGGCTGCTGACCGGCGACGCGCGCCTCGTGCGCGTGACCCAGCCCGCGGCCGGACACCGCGCCGAGCCGCCCGGCACCGTTCAACTCGCGCGGGCCGACGGTCGGTGGATCGAGGCGACGCTGATCTCGGCGGCGCCGCAGGTTTCACCCGAATTCCAGGCGCCGGCTTGGTACTTTCTGGCGGACGCGGGCGGCGGTCTGCTGCCCGGCATGAATGTCGGGGCCCAACTGCCGGCCGCGGAAGGCGCGGCGCAACCCGGGGTCGTCGTCCCGGCGGGCGCCGTCGTGTGGTGGCAGGGCCGGGCCTGGGTGTACGTCCAATCCGCGCCCGGCGTGTTCAGCCGCCGGGAGCTCGCCGGCGCCCAGCCGGAGGCCAACGGCGACTTCTTCGTGCCGGGGTTTCCCGGTGATCAGCCCGTGGTGACCCGCGGCGCGCAGGTGCTGCTTTCCGAGGAAAGCAAGCCGGCCGGCGCGGAGGACTGAGCGCCGCCGCCATGCCTCTGCTCACCTCCATCGTCCGGCTGGCGCTGCGTTACCGCGGCACGACGGTCGCCGTGACGTGCCTGCTGGTCGCCTACGGCTTCTTCGTCCTGAGCCGCGCCCGGTATGATGTCTTCCCCGAGTTTGCGCCACCGCAGGTGTCGATCAACGCCGAGGCGCCCGGCCTGACGCCGCAGCAGGTCGAGGTGCTGGTCACCCAGCCAATCGAAAACGCCATCAACGGCGTGCCGGGCATCGTCATGATGCAGTCGGATTCGATCCAGGGCATCTCGGCGATCACCGTGCAATTCGACCCGTCGGCCGACATCTACCAGGATCGCCAGCTCGTGGCCGAACGGCTCGCCGGCGTCGCCAGCGAACTCCCGCAGGGTGTGCAGGCGCCGCAGATCACCCCGCTGCTGTCGTCCACCGGCGACCTCATGGTCATCGGCCTGACCTCCCGCACGCGGTCTCTGATGGAGCTGCGCACGCTGGCGGACTGGACGGTGCGGCCGCATCTGCTCGCGGTGCCCGGGGTCGCCGCGGTGCCCATCTATGGCGGGGACATCCGCCAGATCCAGATCCAGCTCGAGCCCGACCAGCTCGTCCGGTACGGGCTGTCGGTCGACGAGGTGCTGGCCGCGGCGCGGCAGGCGACCAACATCGAGGGCGCCGGCTTCGTCGACACGCCGAACCAGCGCATCGTCCTCCAGACGGAGGGCCAAGTCGTCGATCCCGTCATTCTGGCCCGCACGATCATCCGGTGGCGCGCGGGCGAAGCCGTCACGCTCGGCGACGTGGCGCGCGTGCGGGACGCCGCCGCCCCGCCGATCAGCGCCGCGACCGTCATGGGCCGCCCGGGCGTGCTGGTGAAGGTCAGCATCCAGTACGGCGCCAACACGCTCGAGGTCACGCGGCGCGTGGAAAAGGCGCTGGCCGAGCTGGAGCCCGGGCTGAAGGCCGCGGGCGTGGAGCTGCGGCCCGATCTCTTCCGGGCCGCCAATTTCATCGAGATTGCCACCCGCAACATGCGCTCGTCGCTGCTCCTGGGCGCGGGGCTGGTCATCGCGGTGCTTTTCCTTTTTCTCGGCCATTTTCGCACGGCGGCGATCTCCTGCACCGCGATTCCCCTGTCCCTCCTCACCGGCGTTGTCGTCCTGGAGAAGCTCGGCTACAGCCTGAACACGATGACCATGGGCGGCCTCGCGATCGCGATCGGCGAGGTGGTCGACGATGCGGTGATCGGCGTGGAGAACATCCTCCGGCGCCTCCGCGAGAATCACCTCGCGCCCCAGCCGCGCCCGGTGTCCGCCGTCGTGCTCGACGCCTCGATCGAGGTGCGGACGCCGGTCGTGTTCGCCGCCTGCGCGGTCGTGCTCGTTTTCCTGCCCATCATGAGCCTGTCCGGCCTGGCCGGCCGGATGTTCGCGCCGCTGGGCGCCGCCTACCTCTCGGCGATCCTGGCCTCGCTCGCGGTCGCCCTCACCGTGACGCCCGCCATGTGCCTGCTGCTGCTCCGGCCCACGGGCACCGACGAGAAGGAGGCGCCGTTCGCCCGGTTCCTGCACCGGCGGTACCAGGGGCTGATGGCCCGCCTCGAGCGCCATTGGGTCTGGGCGCTGACCGGCGCGGCGGTCCTCGCGGTCGCGGGTTTCGCCATCTATCCGTTCTTCGCGAGCAGCTTCCTGCCGACGCTGCGGGAGAACCATTTTCTGATGCACATGACGATGGCGCCGGGAACCTCCGTTGCCGCGTCGCGGGACCAGGGGGAGCGCGTGACCGCGGCCCTGCTCCAGCTGCCCGCGGTGCGCACGGTCTCGGCCCAGGTCGGCCGGGCCGAGCTCGACGATGTCCGCGGGCCGCAGTCGAGCGAGTTCGACATCGACCTGAAGCCCGGCGCGGACACCGACGAGGCGCAGGCGGCGATCTACGCGGCGCTCGTCCGCTTCCCCGGCGCCAACTATTCGCTCAACAGCTTCCTGATGGAGCGGGTCAACGAGACGCTCTCGGGGTACACCGCGCCGGTGGCGGTCAACCTCTTCGGCAACGACCTCGCGCAGCTCGACGCGGTCGCCCCGCAAGTCAGCCGGGTGCTCGCCGGGGTCCCGGGCGCGGCCGGGATCCAGCTCGAATCGCCGCCGGGCACGCCCCAGCTGACCATCCGCGTCCGGCCCTCCGACCTGTTGCGCTGGGGGCTAACGGCCGGCCAGGTGCTGGATGCCGTCCAGGTGGCCTACGAGGGCGCCGTCGCCGGGCAGGTGCACGAAGGCAACCGGACGACCGACATCGTGGCGGTCCTCGATCCGGCCGACCGCGGCCGGCCGGGCCAGGTGGCCAGCCTGCTGCTGCGCAACGCGGCCGGCCAGTTCGTGCCGCTGGCGCGGGTCGCGGACGTGTTCGTGGAATCGGGCCGGTATGTGGTCCAGCACCAGGCGGCCCGGCGGGTGCAGACCATCACCTGCGAGGTGCAGGGGCGGTCGGTTGCCGATTTCGTGGCCGCGGCGCGCCAGGCGGTGGCCGCAAAAGTCGACCTGCCCCCCGGGGTGATCGTGGAGTTTGCGGGCTCCGCCGCCGCGCAGGCCCAGGCGCGCAACGACCTCCTGCTGCACAGCGGCCTCGCCGTGATCGGCATCGTTCTGCTGCTGGGCATCGTGCTGCGCCACGCCCGCAACCTGGTCCTGGTGCTACTCAATCTGCCGTTCGCGGTGGTGGGCGGCGTCTTCGCGGTGCTGCTCTTCGGCGGGCGCGAGGTGTCCCTCGGCACGCTCGTGGGCTTCGTCACCGTGTACGGCATCACCCTGCGGAACTCGATTCTGCTGATGTCCCATTACCAGCATCTGGTGTCGGACGAAGGCCAGACCTGGGGGTGGGAAACCGCCCTGCGCGGGGCGACCGAGCGGCTCGTGCCGATCCTCATGACCGCCCTGGTGACGGCCCTCGGCCTCCTGCCGCTCGCGCTCGGGCGGAACGCGCCGGGGCGCGAGATCGAGGGGCCGATGGCGCTGGTCATCCTCGGCGGCCTGGCGACGTCGACCTGCCTCAATCTGCTCGTGCTGCCGACGCTGGCGCTGCGCTTCGGCCGCTTCGCCCCGGCCCGCGACGGCGCCGATTGAGCCGCGGGCGCACCCGGCGTTGCGCGCCGGTGACGATCCTGCGTCGGGAATGTTGCGACCGCCCCCGGCGGTCCATCAGCGCGGGCACTCAAATTTTGGCAGAGGCATTTCACAGGTTTTTTAAACCCGCGTTCTTTGACTTTGCCCCGAGTGGGCGGACGGTGTGCACCATCTGTCCGCACCGGTCCGCTTGTCGCACACCAAGAGGGCAATGTGAACAGAGTTCTCTCCCATTCCCTCAATTAAGCACAGGAGAACTCCCCCATGGTCCAGGTCAGTTATCCCGGCGTTTACGTCCAGGAAATATCCAGCGGTGTGCACACAATTACCGGCGTTGCCACCTCGATCACCGCCTTTGTCGGCTACACCCTGCGCGGTGAAGACAATCGCGCGCGGCACATCCTCAGCCTGGCCGACTACGAGCGCGAATTTGGCGGCCTCGCCCCGGACAGCGAGCTCAGCTACGCGGTCCAGCAGTTCTTCGCCAACGGCGGCAGCGAGGCGTACGTCGTCCGCATCCCGCGGCACGGCGCCACCGACGCCACCATCACGCTCTGCGACAGCGGCGCGAAAAAGGCCGTCAAGGCAACGGCCCTGAGCGCGGGCTCCGCCGCCAACGGCATTCTCCTCGAGGTCGACTATAACGGCATCGAGGCGAGCGACACCACGTCGTACAACCTCACGATCACCGACCCGGCCTCCGGCAACCAGGAGAGCTTCCTCGTCTCCCAGGACGCCACCAAGAGCAACTACGTCGTGGCCGTGGTCAACGACGCCGACAACGGCTCGCAGTACGTCAATGTCACGGTGCCCGACGCCACCGCCGGGCGCCCGCTGCAGACCGGCATCGTCGGCGGCGACCTGACCCTGCCCATCGCGGGGCCGGTCGACATCGCGGTGACCAGCGACCTGCCGACCAGCGGCACGACGATCGCAAACCTCGCTGTCCACGTCCTCGCCACCGGCGAGAGCGCCACCACCATCCTCGGCCTCGCCCGCGCGCTGGAGCGGACGCTGAACATGGCCCTCGGCAGCCAGCTCGGCGGCGCCTCCGTGCGCTGCGTGCCGAGCGACACCGGCAAGGGGGTGCGCGTGATCGCCACCTTCGCCCCGGACCTCCTGCCGGGGACGGAGGACGCGGTGCTCAGCTTCACCGGCGCGAACGCGGCGACACTCAAGCTCGACGCCGCCTCGGCCGACACCAACGTCGCGCACTTCGTGCTTGGCACCGGCCGCACGGTGGCCGCCCAGATCGACGCGGCCCAGGGCGGCGACGGCTCCGGGCTGCCGCAGACCGCCGACATCATCGGCAACTCGGGCTCGATCCCGCCGACGGGCATCTACGCGCTCGAGTCGGTCGACCTCTTCAACCTGCTCTGCATCCCGGACGCGACGCGGGCCGCGCCCGGCAACCCCGCCACCGTCGATCCCAACGTCGACCCGGAGTCGATCTTCAGCGCCGCGCTGACCTACGCGAAGGGCCGCCGCGCCTTCCTGCTCGTCGATCCGCGGCCGCAGGATGCCGATGTCGACAAGGCCAGCGACTGGGTGGCGACCGTGCTCGCCAATCTCGGCGAATCCTACGGCGCGGCCTACTTCCCGCGCGTCCGCCTCGGCGATCCGCTGAACAACTACCAGCTCCGCACCTTCGCCCCCTGCGGCGTCGTGGCCGGCCTGTTCTCCCGAATCGACGCCAGCCGCGGCGTGTGGAAGGCACCCGCGGGCACCGAGGCCACGCTCTCCGGCGTGCAGGGCCTGGTCTACAAGCTGACGGACGCCGAGAACGGGGTGCTGAACCCGCTCGGCCTGAACTGCCTCCGCTCGTTCCCCGTCTACGGCAACGTCTGCTGGGGCGCGCGCACCCTGCGCGGCGCCGACGCGCTGGCCGACGAGTGGAAGTACGTCCCCATCCGCCGCCTCGCGCTCTTCATCGAGGAGAGCCTCTACCGGGGCACCAAGTGGGCGGTGTTCGAGCCGAACGACGAGCCGCTCTGGGCGCGCCTGCGCCTCAACGTCGGCGTCTTCATGAACGGGCTCTTCCGCCAGGGCGCCTTCCAGGGCTCGACCCCGGACCAGGCGTTCTACGTCAAATGCGACAGCGACACCACGACGCAGGCCGACCGGAACCTCGGCATCGTCAACATCGAGGTCGGCTTCGCCCCGCTCAAGCCGGCGGAGTTCGTGGTGATCACGATCCAGCAGATGGCCGGCAACCTCAGCTAACCCCGCACCGGAGATCCTCCCATGCCCACAGGCTTTGTCACCAACGCGCACCGCGTCGATCCCTACAAGAACTTCAAGTTCCGCGTCGTCTGGGACGGCAAGACCGTCCT
>JBAIXJ010000541.1:0-2640 GCA_037916645.1 Opitutales bacterium
ACGCCGGCCAACGCCGTCGGCCTGTTTGCGGATTACGACTTGATCGTGGATGGCGCCGACAACTTTCCCACCCGCTACCTGGCGAACGACGCGGCCTTTCTGGCCCGCCGGCCGCTCGTGCACGGCAGCATTTTCAAGTTCGAGGGGCAGGTCTCGGTGTTCGACCCGGCGCGCGGCGGGCCGTGCTACCGCTGCCTGTTCCCCGAGCCGCCCCCGCCCGGCAGCGTCCCGAACTGCGGCGAGGCCGGGGTGCTCGGCGCGCTGTGCGGCGTGATCGGCAGCCTGCAGGCCCTGGAAGCGGTCAAGTGCCTGCTTGACCTCGGTCAGTCCCTGCGCGGACGGCTGCTGGTCTTCGACGCTCTCACCCAGCAGTTCCGCACGCTCAATCTCGCTCGCGATCCGCGCTGCCCCCTCTGCGGCGATGCACCGAGCATCCGGGACATCGACGCCGCCCGCTACGACCGCGCCTGCGAGCCGGCGCCGGAGCGCGCGGCCGGGGAGGTCCCTCTGGAGATCCCGGTCGAGCAGGCTCACGAGCTGCTGGAGACCAGGGGCGACCGGGTGATGCTGCTGGACGTGCGCGAGCCGTATGAGCTGGAGATCTGCCGGATTGAGGGCAGCCAGCACATCCCGATGCGGCAGCTCCCTGCCCGGATCGACGATCTGCCCCGCGAACGCCACCTCCTGGTGCTCTGCCACACCGGCGTGCGCAGCCGTTATGTCACCGAGCATCTGCGCGCCCACGGCTTTCCCGCCGTCAGCAACGTCCAGGGCGGCATCGCCGCCTGGGCGGAACGCGTCGACCCGTCGCTGCGCCGGTACTGACGGCGGCCGCCCGTCGCTAGCCCACCTGCAGCTCCGGGTGCGCCGCGGCGTAGGCGCGCGCAAAGTCGGCGAACCCCGCCTTCAATCGCGAGGTCACGGAATCCCGTCGGACCTGGAAGCGGTGCGCGTCGATCGCGGCCACAGGGGTCACGTCCTTCGTCGTCGAAGTCAGGAAACACTCCTGCATCCCGTCCAGGTCCGCCAGCGTGAGCGCCGCCTCCCGCACCGCCACCCCGGCGGCCGGCGCGACGCGCTCGATCAGCAGCCGCCGGGTGACGCCCGCCAGCAGCCCGCTCTCCAGCGTCGGCGTCAGGACCTCGCCGCCCCGCACAAAATGCACGTTGGCCACCGCGGCTTCCGTGATCTCATCGCGCAGATTGCTCATCACGACCTCGTCCGCGCCCCGGGATTTCGCCTCCCGCAGGCAGAGCAGGTTGTTCAGATAGTTGCCGGTCTTCCACGCGGGATCGAGGGTGCGCCGGTCATTGCGCCGCAGCTCGCGGGCGAGCGACAGGCGCAGGCCCTGCTCCAGTTTCTCGGCCGGGAAATCGCGGTTGGGCTGCACCAGCAGCACGTAATCCGGCCGGTCCGCCAACGCCGGGTCCAGGCCGATTGCCCCGCCGCCCCGGGTGATCTGCAGCCGCACATAGACTTCTCCCGTCGCGCCGCCGCGCCGGCGGAATTCCGTCACCGTCCGTTTCACCTGCTCCAGCAATTGCTCCCCCGTCAGCGGCAGCCCCAAGGCCAGGGCCCGGGCGGAGTTCTGCAGCCGGCTCCAGTGCTCCTCCCAGGCAAACAGGACGCCGTGATAGCTGCGCCAGACTTCATAAATGGCGTCGCCGTAGAGAAAGCCGCGATTCAGCGGCGAAATCGAGGGTTCGTGCGCCGCATGCAGGCGCCCGTTGGTATTGGCCTGAATATAGTCCGCCGGATTCACCGGAATCATCATTCTCCTCCCGCCTCCGCGGCACAAGCCCGCAAATAGAAAAGGCCTCCCGCGGCGGGGAGGCCTCGGCCCGGGGGCGGCCGGCGCTCACTTCTTCTTGCGGGCCTTCGTCAGGCCGGCCGCCTTCTTGATGTTATAGACGCTGGGCAGCGAAACGCCGAACTCGCCGGCCACCTGGCCGCCGGTCTTGCCGGCCCCGAGCGCCGCCGTGATCTGGTTCCGGAGCTCGGCCGTGATGCGGGCATGCTTGCGATGCCGCCCCGGCGCGCGGCCCGCCCGTTTGCCCCCTGTCGCCTCCCGGATCGCCCTGATGAATTCCTCCGCGCTGCCAAATCCGTATTTCAGATGGAGCTTGGCCAACATCTTGCCGCGCTCGCGCGCGATCTCCTTCTCCAATGTCGCCACTTTATTCTGATAATCCGCCAATTGTTTTATTTTGTCGGTGACCATATGTTTATTATCAAGTGGCTCCGACTGGGCGCACAAGTCAATATTCCGGCAGCGACATTGATAAACGGACTGCCAAGCCGCGCAAGACGGCCGTTGGCAGCCCGCAATTTACGAATGCGCGTCCGGGCGCGATCTCTATTTCGGGCGATGACAGTCGCCCGACCCGCCTTCGCCTAGATCGTCATGGCGTGGTAGCCGCCGTCGACGACCAGCTCCGCCCCGGTGATGAACGATCCGCCGTCGCCCGCCAGGAGCAGGGTGGCGCCGATCAGCTCCCGCGCCTCGCCGAAGCGTTTCATCGGCGTGTGCCCCATGATGTTGGCGACGCGCTCGGGCGTGAGCACCTTGCGGTTCTGCTCCGCGGGAAAGAAGCCGGGGACCAGCGCGTTCACGCGCACCTTCTGCGGGGCCCATTCGCG
>JBAIXJ010000542.1:0-6179 GCA_037916645.1 Opitutales bacterium
GCGTATTCGCCGGGGTCGCCGGAACTGGAGTGGAGCACGCCGAGTTCCGCCCCCTCGGGATCGACGAGAATCGCCTGCGTGCCGCGGCGCGGCAGGTCCTTGGCCGGGAACAGCACGCGCCCTCCGCCGGCCGTCGCGGCGTCCAGCGCCTTCGTCACGTCGGGCACAGACACATAGCCGATCCACAGGCCCGGCGCGGTCCCGGCCCGGCGCGGAGACCGGCGGGCGATGCCGGCGACCGGCTCGCCCCCGTTGGTGAGCACGAGGTACGTCCGCGTTCCCGACGGCGTCGGGCGCTCGATCGCCGTCGCCTCCCACCCGAAGAGGCCGGTGTAGAACGCCTGGGCCGCCGCCGGATCCCCGGTGAACAGGTCCGCCCAGACAAACTTGCCGGGGAAGTGATCGCCCTGCGGCGTCGTGTCGGCCAGGGGCGGCAGGTCGGCGGCGGGCATCAGCGCCACGGCGCCGCCAAGCACCAAGCCCAGAATCTTCGCGGACGTTGTCGCCATGGGGCTACCATGCACGAGTCAACCGGCAGCTCAATGGCGAATCCGGACCGCGCCCGCACGCGGGGCTGGCCAGACGGCGCCATTCCGTTACGCTGACCCGGTGGAAAAGACTCTCCCCGCGGCGGCTTCCCCCGAGGAGGCCTCGCTGCACGCGGCCGAGGAGCGGCGCACGCTGCTCTCGCGGTTGCTCGCCGGCCTGGCCCACGAGATCCGGAATCCGCTCAGCTCGCTGAACATCCATGTCCAGCTCCTCGAGGAGGACCTGGCCGCCCTCGACGCGCCAACCCGCGAAAAACTCTCCGGGCGCCTCGGCATCATCCACGGCGAACTCGTGCGGCTGGAGAGCATCGTGACGCAGTTTCTCAGCCTGGCCGGCCCGTCCTCGATCAATCTCCAGCCGCTGGATCCGGGTCCCGTGATCGACCACGTCTGCGCGCTGCTACGTCCGGAGGCCGCGGCGCGCCAGATCGAGCTCGCGGCGGTGGTGCCCGCGGATCTGCCGGCCCTCTCCGCCGACCCCGACCAGCTCAAACAGGCGCTCGTCAACCTGATCCTCAACGCCATCCAGGCCATCCCGGGCGCCGGCCGGATCGAGGTGCGCGCCGGTGTGACCGGGCCGCCCGACCGGCTCGCGATCGAGGTGTGCGACACCGGGCCCGGCGTGCCCTCCGACCGGCAGGCCGTGATCTTCGAGCCCTTCTACACCACGAAGGCCGAGGGCGTGGGCCTCGGCTTGTGGATTGTCCAGCAGATCGTTTCCGCCCATGGTGGGACGGTCGCGGTCGCCAACGGAAGCTCCGGCGGCGCCGTGTTCACCCTGCAATTCCCGCTGCATCCGCGGGGTGACGCCCATGGATAGGACAAAGATCAACCTCCTGGTGGTGGACGACGAACGCGGCCTCTGCGCCGGCGTGCAGGAGGCGCTGCGGCGCGAAGGCTACGCCGTCGACGCCGCCAACGACGCCCCCACCGCCCTGCGGCTGATGGACGAGCGGCGCTACAACCTCGTCCTGACCGACGTCCGCATGCCCGGCATGAGCGGCCTGGAGCTGCTGCGCGAGGCGCGGCGGAAGAATCGCGCCGCGCTGGTGATCCTGATCACTGCTTTCGGGACGGTGGAGAACGCCGTCGCGGCCATGAAGGAGGGCGCCTACGATTACCTGACGAAGCCGCTGGACATGTCCCGCCTGCGGGCGCTCGTGCTCAAGGCGCTGGAGTTCCAATCGGTCGTCGCGGAGAACGACGAGCTGCGCCACCGGCTGCAGCGGCGGGCCGAGCCGGGCCTGATGGTCGGCGAGAGCGAGGCGATGCGCCAGGTCGTGCGGATGGCGGAGGAGGTCGCGCGAAGCGAGGTGACCGTGCTGATCGAGGGCGAGAGCGGCACCGGCAAGGAGCTCATCGCGCGGCTGATTCACCGCAACAGCCCGCGGGCCGACCGGCCGTTCATCTTCGTGAACTGCGCCGCCGTGCCGGAGCAGCTGGTCGAGGCCGAGCTGTTTGGCCACAAAAAGGGTGCGTTCACGGGCGCGCTCGCCGACAAGCCGGGCCGCTTCCTGCTCGCCGACGGCGGCACCCTGTTTCTGGACGAGATCGGGGACCTGCCGGAGAAAGGCCAGGGCGACCTCCTGCGCGTGCTGGAGGACGGGGCGTTCCGCATGGTCGGCGGCACGGACCTGGTGCGGGTCAACGTGCGGGTGGTGGCCGCGACCAACAAGAAGCTGCAGGAGGCCGTCGCCGCGGGGAAGTTCCGCGAGGATCTGTTCTACCGCCTCCAGGTTGTGCCGATCACCATCCCGCCCCTGCGCGAACGCCCGGAGGACATCCCCCTGCTGGCGGCGACGTTCCTCGATCATTTCTCCGCCAAGCACAAGCGCCGGCTGAAGAAGCTGTCGCCCGAGGCGCTGCAGCTGTGCCAGCGCTTTGCCTGGCCCGGCAACGTGCGCCAGCTCCGCAACGTGATCGAACGCCTCGTCCTCACCTGCCGCGAGACCACCATCGCCGTCGACGACCTGCCGGACTTCCTGCGCGAGCACGATGCGCGCACCCCGGCCTTCGCCGTCCGGCCCGGCATGACGCTGGCGGAAGCCGAGAAGCTGCTCATCCGCCAGACGCTGACGCACGTGACTTCGAATCGCGCGGAGGCCGCGAGGCACCTCGGCATCAGCCGCCGGTCCCTCCAGTACAAGCTGAAGCAGTACGGCCTGCTCGAATCCTGAATCGCGAGGGCCGGGGTCCGCCCGCGCCGGCGGATGGGCATTGCACGGCGCGGCGCGCGCGAGTGCAAAATCTGCTCCGGGGAGGCGTTTTGCAGTTGGGCGACGATGGTCCGCCGCCGCTGAAAGCCGTCCAATTGGCTTTCCGCAAGGCGGTTGGCGAACCCCGCCACCCGTCGGCACGTTCCATGCGCCTCGGGAGGCGCATCCATTCCGGGTGCATGCAAAACCTGAACTTACGAACAGAAAACCCATGAATCCTGATCCAAATCTTCCGACCTCCAATCCGGCTCCCACGCCTGCACCGGCCCCGGCCGCCGCTCCTGCGCCGGCGCCAGCGACCGCCGCGCCCGCTCCGGCCCGCCCGCCGGGCAAACAACGGAAACAGAAATTCGGCGGCAAGCCGCAGGCTCCCGCAGCCACGGCTCCGACTCCTCCCCCGGCAACGGTGTAGGGGCGAGGCATTCAGCCTGGGGACGCCGACCCAATGGCGTCCCCGTCAACCTCCGTGGCGGCAGCCGGCCGCGTTGGCCGGTCGCCGCCATTTTTCGTTTGCGGCCCGGAAGCCCCGAAGCCCGCGGGAGAAGACAGCGCCGGCGCGAGCAGCCGCGTGGATTGTGTCACGCTGCACAATCCGGCCGCCAAAAGTGCAATTAGTGCACCCTTGGAGACCTCATGCCGGTCCCGCCCAAAGGCCGGTTCGAACCTGGCGGTGACAAATCGCTTCGGTTCAAAGCGTTGTCCGAAGGACGCGCAATCCGGCACGAGCCCTGCAATGGAAGACCGGTATGAACCCGATTACTCGAAGCCTGCTCGCGCTCCAGGAACTGCTCAAGCAACACCACCCGGCCTCGGCGGACCAAAAGGCTGCGGCCGAATTGCTGCGGGGACAGATTCCCACGCCGATCCTCGCCCACTTTGATCGGATGATCGCGGGCGGCCGGAATGGAGTCTCCCTGGTTCGCAACGGCGTGTGCTGCGGCTGCCACATGCGGGTTCCGGTCGGCACGGCGGCGAGCCTGGCGAATCCGAATGACATTCATCTCTGTGAGAACTGTGGGAGCTACCTGGCTCTGGCGCCCGTGGACCCGGAGGAGGAGGCGCCGGCCGCACCAGCCGCAAAGCCGGTGGCCGTCCGGCGGTCGCGCAAGAAGCTGGTCGCGGCCTGACGCGCCACCGTCTGCGTGGCGGTGAGGGGCGGGCGGGGGCGGCGGGATCGCCGGCTCGCGGGTGGGTCCTGACTGGCGGCGCGGCCTAGGATCAGCGGAGACCGTCCGCGTTTCAGCCCAGGTGCGCCAGAGTCGTCCGCACCAGCTCGGCCGCCACCTTTTGCGCCGCATTGCGGGCGCGGGCGTCCGTCAGCGCGCCCTGCGCGTCGAACGCCTTGTCCGCGTGCGGCACCGAGCATTGCGCCGGCACGACGTGGCAGCCGAGATGCAGCAACAGGTGCCGGGCAAGCTGGGCCGAACGCACGCCGCCATACTGGCCGGGCGACGCGGAGACCACGGCCGCCACCTTGCCCGCCAGCGGGTTGGGCTCGGCCCGCGTGCACCAGTCGATCGTGTTCTTCAGGAGCGGCGTGATGAGCGAATTGTATTCCGGCGAGGCGATCAGCAGGGCGGGATGGTCCGTGATCAGGCGGACAAGCTTCTGCGCGTTCTCCGGCATGCCCTGCTCGTCCTCGAGATCGCCGTGAAAAATCGGCAGGGAGTAGTCGTTCAAGTCGATCAGCGTCACCTCCCCGCCCGCGGCCCGCGCCGCCGCGACGACGACCGCCAGCAGCTTTCGGTTCAGCGACTCCCGGCGGGCGCTCCCGGAAAAGGCGAGAATTCTGGCCACCGCATCCATGGCCCAATCTAGTATTCAGCTCCGGCGCCGGGGCAACTGCGGATTCCCCATCCGCGGCGGCGGCCGCGACCGGCTCCGGTGCAAAAACCTCGTTTGCCACCCGGCCGTCCCCGGCCTACCACCGTGCATGCCCAAGTTCCCGCCGCTTCTGCCGCTTCTGGCGCTGGCCGCGGTCCTCGCGTCCGCCCTGCCCGCCGCCGACTGCCTCGTTTATTTCGGGAGCCATCGCTCGGGACCCGGCATCGGTTTCTCGCTCGCGCATTTCGACACCGACACCGGGGTATTGACAGTGCCGAAGTTCCTGCGCGAGGCCTGGGAGCCGGCCTTCTTTGTCATCGATCGCGCCGGCCGGCATCTCTACACGTGCAACTCCGGCAAACCCGGCACCGTCAGCGTCTATGCCATCGATCGGGCGACCGGGGGGCTGACCCTGTTGAACCAGATGCCGGCGGGCGGGGAAGATCCCAGCTATATCACCCTCGACCAGACCGAGCGCTTCGTGCTGGTCGCGAACTACGAGGGCGGGAACATCGCGGCGTTTGCGCTCACCCCGGACGGCCGGATTGGCGAACGAACCGCCCTCGTGCAGCACCTCGGCCGCAGCGTGAATCCCAAGCGCCAGACCCACGCCTATGCCCATTCCATCATCGTCGATCCCACCAATCGCTTTGCGCTGGTCGCGGATCTTGGGCTCGACCGCCTGTTCGTGTACCGGTTCGACGCCCGCACGGGCGCGCTGACGCCGAACGACCCGCCGTACGCGGTTGTCGCGCCCGGCTCCGGGCCGCGCCACGTGGTCTTTCATCCCAACGGCCGCTGGGTGTACCTCGTCAACGAGATGGGGTGCACCGTCAACGGCTTCAACTGGGACTCCGCGACGGGCGCCCTGGCCGAATTCCAGACGATCTCGACCCTCCCGGCGGACTTTCACGGCGTCAGCAACTGCGCCGAAATCCTCGTGCATCCGAACGGAAAGTTCCTCTATGCCTCCAACCGCGGCCACGACAGCCTGGTGATTTTCGCCATCAACGCCGCCAACGGACGGCTGACGCCCGTGGACTACGTGCCGACGCAGGGCCGGATGCCGCGCAACTTCGCCTTCGATCCCTCGGGCCGGTGGATCCTCGTGACGAACCACGGCAGCGACAACGCGCTCGTGCTGGGGGTCGACGCGTCGACCGGCCGGCTGACCCCGGCCGGCCCGCCGGTGCCCGTGCCCTACCCGTTCTGCGAGCGTTTTCTGCCGGCGCCGTGACGGCCAGGGACCGAACCGGGCGCCGTCACTTGGCCGCGAACGACTGCCGGATCCGGGCGACGTCCGTCGCGGTGACCGCGCCGCCTGAATTGCCCCAGCTGTTCAGGATGTAGGTCATGACATCGGCAATCTGGCGATCGTTGAGCCCCAACTGCGGCATGACATTGTTGAACGCCCGACCGTTGACCGTGATCGGCCCCTGACGTCCGTGCAGCACGATGCCCACGGCACGGTTGGGGTCGGCGAGCAGGAAGTCGGATTTGGCCAGCGGGGGAAACAGGCCCGGCATGCCCTCGCCGTGCACCTGGTGGCAGGAGAAACAGATCTGCATGAAGACCTGCCGGCCCGCCTTCA
>JBAIXJ010000543.1:0-3046 GCA_037916645.1 Opitutales bacterium
GAAGATGGCCGTGGTGGCGCCGATGCCGACGGCCAGCGTCAGGATGACGCTGGCGGTGAAAACCGGCGCGGCCGCCAGGGGCCGGAACGCACCGCGGAGGGAGGAGGGCATGTCGGAACTGGATCCATTCCGAAAACCCGCGGCCCGGCGAAAAGTTACAGGGATCCGGCCTCGGCCGCCCGGGCGGCCGCTATTCCGCGCGGAGCGCCACGATCGGATCGACCCGAGCGGCCCGCCGGGCCGGCAGCCAGCAGGCGAGGACACTGACCAGCGCGAGCACGAGCGGCACGGCGATGAAGATCGCCGGGTCGTAGGGGTGGACGCCGTAGAGGAACGAGGCCAGCGGGCGGGTGGCGGCGAGGGCCAGCAACAACCCGACGCCCACGCCGATGGCGGTCAGCGCGAGACCCTGGCGGAGCACGAGTTCGAGCAGGTCCAGGGTTGCCGCGCCCAGCGCCATGCGCACGCCGAACTCCTGGGTGCGCTGGCCGACGGCGTACGCCATCACCCCGTAGACGCCCATGGCCGCCAGGCCGAGCGCCACGGCCCCGAGCCAGCCCAGCAGGCGCGAAGCCATCGCGGGCGCCATGAACGCGGCCTTGATGTATTCCCGCATCGGCAGCGTGACCCAGATCTCGACCCGCGGATCAAGCTGGTGGATTTCCTGCTGGACGGCCCCTGCCAGGCCGGCCGGGTCGCCGGCGGTGCGCAGGCAGATGCCCAGGTTGAGGTCCCACACGCCTTGCCGGTAGGGGACGTAGAAGAAGCACTTCGGCGCCTCGTTCACGAACCGGTACTTGCCGTTCTTGGCGATGCCGATGACGGTCTGCGTGCGCCAGGCATCCTTGAACTTGCGGCCGATGGGGTCCTGGCCGGGCCAGAAGCGCTTCGCCATCGTCTCGTTGATGATCGCGACCCCCGGGGCGGCCTCGTCGTCGTGCGCGGTGAAATCGCGCCCCGCGACCAGCGGGATCTTCATCACCTCGAAATAGCGCGGCGACACGATGCTGAACTGGAGATTGGTGTCCTCGCCCGGCCGGCTCTCGTAGCCGTCGACCTTGACCTCGTGCATGCCGCTGCCCTCGAATCCGAGCGGAAACCAGCTGCTGAGCGCGACGGACTGGACGCCGGGCAGGGCGGCGAGGCGTTCCTCGAGGCGGCGATACAGGACCTTGCCCGTGGTCTCGGTGTAGCCATTCATGCCGATCCGCAGGCCGGCGAGCAGCACATGGTTCGGGTCGAAGCCGAGGTCGGCCCGGTATTCCCGCTGGGCGCTCTTGATGCAGAGGCCGGCGCCCACCAGCAGCACGAGCGCGAGGGCAATCTCGGTGATCACGAGAATCCGGCGCAACCGGTGGTGGGAGCCCGCGCCCGATCCGCGCCCGCCTTCCTTGAGCGCGGTATTCAAGTTCGGCTTCGACGCCTGAAATGCCGGGGCGAGTCCGAAGAGCATCCCGGTGGCGAGGCTGACGAGCAGCGTGAACGCCAGCGTCCATCCGTTGATCCGCACGTCGATCCCGATCGGGAGAGGGGTGGGTGGACTCCAGGCCCGCAGGAGTTCGACGGCCCAGTTGGCCACCAGGACGCCGAGGAGCCCGCCGGCCAGCGCCAGCAGCAGGCTCTCGGTCAGCAACTGCCGGACGAGCCGGCCGCGACCGGAACCCATGGCCAGCCGGATGGCGATTTCCTTTTGCCGGCCGGTGGCGCGCGCCAGCAGCAGGTTGGCGAGGTTCGCGGCCACGATGAGGAGCACCCCGACGCTGACCACGAGGAGAATCGAGAGCACGCGGGCAAGGATGGGCTGCACCCCGTACGGGGCCGTGGAAAAGGTGAAGACGCGGAAACGGATCTGTCGGTTCGTGTCCGGATAGGTCTGTTCCAGCCGCGCGGCGAGCGTGTCGGCGACGGCCTGGGCGTGGCCGATGGTCACGCCGGGCTGCAGCCGCGCCTGGGTGTGGAGCCAGCGGTCATCGCGGCGATCCAGCGTGCCCATGTTCGCGACCTCCCGGCACATCGAAACCGGGGCCCAGAAATCGCAGACCAGCCCGCTCATCGTGCC
The DNA here is from genome assembly GCA_037916645.1 of Opitutales bacterium. Classification (GTDB taxonomy): domain Bacteria; phylum Verrucomicrobiota; class Verrucomicrobiia; order Opitutales; family Opitutaceae; genus Fen-1467. Next base: position 2,060 of record JBAIXJ010000543.1, read on the forward strand.
GTGGAAGGCCGCGGGAACGATGCCGACGATCGTGAACGGATGCCGGTTGAGCTCGACGTCGCGGCCGACGATCGCGGGATCGCCGCCAAACCGGCGCCGCCAGAAGGTCTCGCTCAGCACCAGCACCGGATTGCCGCCCGGCTTCTGGTCCTCGTCCGGCAGGAACGTGCGGCCAAGCAGCGGCTTCACGCCCAGCACGGAGAAGAAGTTGGCGGTCGCAATCTGGCCGTAGATCCATTCGGAGTTGTCGCCAACCGTGAGGCAGGCGGGCGTGACTTGGGATCCGATCACGCCCGCAAAGACGTCGGTCAACCCACGGGAATCGCGCAGGTCGGGCAGCGAAACGGTGTCCCACACCTGCCGGTCGTGGACCGTGGTCAGCACGACCATCCGATCCTCGGCCTCGGCGCCGGGCAGCGGATGCAGGAGAATTCCCTGGATCCAGCAGAACACCGTGGTCGTCGCCCCGATCCCAAGGGCGAGGGACAGGATGGCGACCGCAGCGAAGCCGGGGGCTTTGATCAGTTGGCGGAAGGCGAACCTCAGATCAGCGAACATGGAAAGTAGTGAGTGGCGGGTAAAAGGTGGCGAGCAGTGAACGACGGGGTTGCGGGCTAGGCAATCATGCTCGCGGCTCGAAGTTCGCTCCAACAGCGCTATTCGGCCCGCAGCGCCTCCACGGGGTCCACGCGCGTCGCGCGGCGCGCCGGCAGCCAACAGGCAGCGGTGGCGGTGACGAGGAGGAGGGTGACCACGCCGGCCAGGGCGACCGGGTCGGCGCCGGCGATCCGCGGCATCAGCGAGTGGAGCAGACGCGCGAGGGCGGCGGCGCCGGCCAGGCCGACGGCGAGCCCGATCAGGGTCAGACGCAATCCCTGCCAGAGGACCAGCGCGAGCACGGCCCGCGGCTCCGCCCCCAGCGCCAGGCGGATGCCGAACTCGCCGGTGCGCTGGGCGACGAGGTTGGAGATCACGCCGAAGAGACCG
>JBAIXJ010000544.1:0-3406 GCA_037916645.1 Opitutales bacterium
ATCCTGGGGGCGCTGTTCGAAGGCTTGACGGTGCTCGATGAGGAGACGACCCGGCCGGTGCCGGGCGTGGCCGAGCGCTGGGACGTCTCGCCCGACGGACTCGTCTACACGTTCCACCTCAGGCCCAACGCCCGCTGGTCCAACGGCGAGCCCGTGACCGCGCACGACTTCGCCTTTTCCTTCCGGCGCATCCTCCACCCGCAACTCGCCGCCCGGAACGCGTACATGTTTTGGTCGATCCGCCGGGCCAAGGCGTTCCACGCCGGACAGATGGCCGACGCGTCCTCCCTGGGGATCGAGGCCGTCGACGCCACCACCCTGCGCCTGACGCTCGAGAGCCCGGCGCCCTGGCTGCCGGCCATGGCCGCGCACCTGAGCTGGCTGCCGGTCCATCGCGCCACCATCGAGAAATTCGGCGCCAGCGACGACCGCGCCACGCGGTGGGCGCAGCCCGGCCGCCTCGTGGGCAATGGCGCCTTCCAGTTGGCTGAGTGGCGCCGCGACGCCTCGGTCGTCGTGCGGAGGAATCCGTACTATTGGGACGCCGCCCGTACCCGGCTGGCCGGGGTGAAGTTCTTCCCTGCCGGCGACCCCACCACCGAGGAGCATGCCTTCCGCGCCGGGCAGACCCATGCCACCTGGCTCCTCCCCTTCCAGCGCATCCTCCATTATCGGACTGAGGATCCGGGCGTCCTGCGCTGCGATCCATGGCTGAGCACTGGGTTCCTGCGCTTCAACATGACGCGGCCGCCGCTCGACCGGGTCAAGGTGCGCCGGGCCCTGGCGCTGGCGATCGACCGCGACGGCATGTCGCAGGCGATCTTCCACGGATCCCAACCCCCCTCCGGGCACCTGACCCCGCCGAACTGCGGCGGCTACTCCGCCACGGCGCGCCTTGCGACGGACTTCGCCGCGGCGCGCCAACTGCTGGCCGAGGCAGGTTTCGCCGACGGCCTTGGTCCGCCGGGCTTGGAGATTCTGACCATCAGCAACGCCGGCGCGGCTCCGCGGATCGCCGAGGTGATCCAGGAAAATTGGCGCCAGCTCGGCATCGCCTCGACCGTCGTGATGAAGGAGCTGAATCAGGCGTATCAGAGCCAAGAGCAGCTCGACTACACCGTCGCCGTGGCCTTCTGGGTGGCCGATTTCGCCGACCCGGTCAATTTCCTCGAGATTTTTCGCAGCGACGGAGGCAACAACTGGACCGGATGGAAGAACCCCGAGTATGACCGCCTGCTCGACGAAGCTGCCCGCACCCCGGATCAAGCGCGCCGCTTCGAGATCCTCCAGACCGCGGAAGCTCTCCTGCTCGAGGAAGCACCTATTGCGCCGCTCCAATCCCGAGCCCAAGTCTACCTGCTTCATCCCTCGGTCAGGGGCTGGGTCCCCGCCCCACTCATGATTCGTCGTTTTCAGCGCGTCTGGCTTGAACCGTGACGCCCGCTCGCAGCTCCCAGTGGTCTTCACCCCGAAGGCCCGGGCATACCGAGCGGAGGGCACGACCTTTCCCTAGCCTTTGTGCCTTTGTGTCTCTGTGCTGAAGGTCTAGCCTCCTGACCTCCTCGATGAAACCCCACATCTGTCTCCCGCTCCTCCATGTCGCTCTGGCGGCCACCGCCGCCACGATCTTCGCCGCCGAGCCGCCCTTTCGCTTCGCCGAGGCGACGATCGATCAGCTCCAGGCGCAGATGTCCGCGGGAACGCTCACCGCCCGGGAGCTGACGGCCGCCTACCTCGATCGCATCGCGCAGCTCGACAAGGCGGGTCCGAAACTCAATGCCATCATCGAACTGAACCCCGACGCCCTTGCGATCGCCGACCAGCTCGACGCCGAGCGCAGGACCGGGAAAGTCCGCGGACCGCTGCACGGCATCCCAATCCTGCTCAAAGACAATATCGCCACCGCCGACCGGATGGAGACCACCGCGGGCTCCCTCGCCCTCGTCGGCGCGAAACCGCCGCGCGACGCCTTCATCGTCACCCGCCTGCGCGAGGCCGGCGCGGTGATCCTCGGCAAGACCAACCCGAGCGAGTGGGCCAACTTCCGATCGACCACGGCCGTGAGCGGCTGGAGCGGGCGCGGGGGGCAGACCCGCAACCCCTTTGCTCTCGACCGCACTCCGAATGGTTCGAGCTCCGGCTCGGCCGTGGCGGTTTCGGCCAATCTTTGCGTTGTCGCCGTCGGCACGGAGACCGATGGTTCGATCGTTTCGCCGGCGTCGAACTGCGGCGTGGTCGGAATCAAGCCGACGGTAGGACTCCTCAGCCGCAGCGGGATCATCCCCATCTCCGTTTCGCAGGATACGCCGGGTCCGCTCGCCCGCACCGTGCACGATGCCGCGCTGCTGCTCGGCGTGCTCGCCGGCGCCGACGTCCACGATGCCGCGACCGCGAACCGTCCTCTGGAGTCCTCCGCGGATTTCGCCCACGGCATGCAGCCGCATGCGCTGCGGGGCGCCCGGCTCGGCCTGCTCCGGGGACCGTTCGGATTTCCGGCCCGGCTTCAGCCCGTGCTGGCGGACGTCGTCTCCAAGCTCAAGGCCGCGGGTGCCGAAGTGGTTGACTTGAGCGAATTGCCCTCCCTCGAAGAACTCGGGGTGCCCGAGACGACCGTCCTGCTTTACGAGTTCAAGGATGGGATCAACGCCTGGTTCGCCTCCCTCGGGTCCTCGTCCCCTGTGAAGTCCCTGGCCGATCTGATCGCCTTCGACGAAGCCCACCGCGATCGGGAGATGCCGTTCTTCGGTCAGGAACTCCTGCTCGCCGCGAACAAGAAGGGGCCGCCGACCGATCCCGCCTATCGCGAGGCCCGCGCGATCTGCCTGCGGCTGACGCGCACCGAGGGTATCGACGCGCTGCTGGCCAAGCACCGCCTCACCGCGCTGGTCGCCCTCACCGACGGTCCCGCGGCCGCGCTCGATCCGATCTACGGCGACCGGCTGTCGGGCAGTTCCTCGCTGGCGGCCGTCGCCGGCTACCCCGACGTCACGGTCCCGGCGGCTGATGTCCTCGGTCTGCCGGTCGGAGTGTCGTTTTTCGGTCGCGCCTGGGACGAGCCGAGGCTGCTGGCCATCGCCGCGGATTTCGAATCCCACACGTCCGCGCGCCGCGTCCCGGAGTTTCTCCCGACCGTCGCTGTCCCGCCCGCCGCCCCACCGGATCGTTGATTTCGGCGGCGGAATCCGCGTGAATCCTGCCACCCCACCGATGCGCAAGCCTCCCATTTGCCGTTCGGTCACTGCCGTCCTCGGCCTTCTGGCAGCCGCAATCGACCTCGGAGCCGCGCCGCAACCGCCGCCGGCGCAGCGCGAACTCGCCCGGGAGATCTACCGCGAGTTGATCGAGACCAACACGGTCACCGCGACGGGTGACACCGCCCGCGCCGCGGATGCGATGGCCGCGCGCC
>JBAIXJ010000545.1:0-2854 GCA_037916645.1 Opitutales bacterium
CACGACTCCGCCGCCGCGCTGGTGGTGGACGGGCGGATCGTCGCGGCGGCGCAGGAGGAGCGCTTCACCCGGCGCAAGCACGACGCGGGCTTCCCGCAGCAGGCGGTCGACTACTGCCTGCGCGCCGGGGGGCTGACGGCCGGCCAGCTCGACCACGTCGTCTTCTATGAGAAGCCGTTCCTGAAATTCGAACGGCTGCTCGAGACCTATCTCGCGGTGGCGCCGGCCGGCATCCGCTCGTTCTTCAAGGCGGCGCCGCTGTGGGTGCACGAGAAGCTGCAGCTGCCGCGGGTGATGAACCGCGGCCTCGGCGGCGCGTACCGGCGTCCCTATGTTTTTGTCGAGCACCACGAGGCGCATGCGGCGAGCGCGTTCTACCCGTCGCCGTTCGACGAGGCGGCGCTGCTCACGGTGGACGGCGTGGGGGAGTGGGCGACCGCCACGCTCGGCACGGGCCGCGGCCACCGGATCGCCCTCACGCACGAGCTGCACTTCCCGCACTCGCTCGGCCTGCTCTACTCGGCGTTCACCTACTTCTGCGGCTTCCGGGTCAACAGCGGCGAGTACAAGCTGATGGGGCTGGCGCCCTACGGCACGCCCCGCTACGTCGACCTGATCCTCGAGCGCCTGGTCGACGTGAAGCCGGACGGGTCGCTGCGCCTCGCCCTGGAGTACTTCGACTACTGCGCCGGGCTGACCATGACCTCGCGGAAATTCGACCGGCTGTTCGGCGGGCCGCCGCGGCGCCCGGAGGCCGGCCTGACGCAGCGCGAACTGGACCTGGCGGCGTCCATCCAGCAGGTCACCGAGGCGGTCCTGACGCGGATGGCGCGGCACCTCCATGCCCTGACCGGGCTGAAGCACCTGTGCCTCGCGGGCGGCGTGGCGCTGAACTGCGTCGCCAACGGCCGGCTCCTCCGCGACGGACCGTTCACGCACCTCTGGATCCAGCCGGCGGCGAGCGACGCCGGCGGCGCGCTCGGGGCGGCGCTGTTCGTGTGGCACCAGCTGCTGGAAAACCCGCGGACGCCCGGCGCGCCCGACGGGCAGGCCGGTTCGTTGCTGGGGCCGGAGTTCGCCGACGCCGAGATCGCGGCGGCGCTGGAGCAGTGCGGCGCGGATTTTCAGCGGCCGGCAGACGAAGCGGCGTTGTGCGCGGAGACCGCGGCGCTCATCGCCGCCGGCAAGGTGGTCGGCTGGTTCCAGGGGCGCATGGAGTATGGCCCGCGGGCGCTGGGCAACCGCAGCATCCTCGGCGACGCGCGCAACCCGGAGATGCAGTCGGCGATGAACCTCAAAATCAAATTCCGCGAATCGTTCCGGCCTTTTGCGCCGATCGTCCTGGCGGATCGGACCGGCGAGTTTTTCGACCTGCCGCCGGGCGCGGAGAGCCCCTACATGCTGCTGGTCGCCGGGGTGCGCGCGGAGCACCGCCGGCCGACGGCGCTGGGATCCGACGCCGGCATCGCCCGGGTGCGCGAGGTGCGCTCCGACATCCCCGCAGTCACCCATGTCGACTACAGCGCCCGGCTCCAGACCGTGGACGAGATCCGCAATCCGCGGCTCCACCGGCTGCTGGAGGCGTTCCGCGGGCAGACCGGATGCCCGGTGCTGGTCAACACGAGCTTCAACGTGCGGGGCGAGCCGATCGTCGGCACGCCGGCCGACGCCTACCGCTGCTTCATGGCGACGGAGATGGACGCGCTCGTGATCGGCAATTTCATCCTGCGCAAGGAGCGGCAGCCGGCCGCGGGCCGGCCGGATGCCCGATCCTATCTGGCGCGATACGGCCGGGACTGAGGCCGCCACCATGTCGCTGTTCAAGGTCAACCTTCATCCTTCGCGCGGGCAGCGGCGCGTCTTCGCGGCCGCCTGGCTGGTTTGCGCCGCAATCGTCGGCTGGCTGCAATGGCGCCACGGCCGGCCTGCGGCCGCCGGCATGGTCTGGTCCGCCGGAGCCATCGGCCCGCTTCTGGAGGTGCTGTGGCCGGAGGCGTTGCGGCGGCTGTACGTCGGCCTCTCGTTTGCGACCTATCCGATCGGGCTCGCGGTGTCGTCGCTCGTGCTCGCGGTGCTGTACTATGCCGTCTTGACTCCGATCGGCCTGGGACTACGGCTTTGCCGGCACGATGCCCTGCAGCGGCGGATTGCCCGGCGCGCCCCGTCGTACTGGCAGCCGCGCCCCCCGCCGCCCGATCCCGACAGTTATTTCCGGCAGCACTGAGCCATGGATCCGAAGCCCCCCACACCGTTTCAGCAGAAGGCGGCCGGCAAACAGCCGGGGTTCGCCGCGCAGTTTCTGGAGTTCATCCTGCACAACAAGAAGTGGTGGCTGACCCCGATCATCGTCCTGCTGCTGCTCGCCAGCATCCTGATCATCCTGGGCGGCTCCGGGCTGGCGCCGTTCATCTACACGGTGTTTTGAGGCGGTACAATGCGGTGGAAATCCACCGCAGATTGCGTGGATCAGCGCGGATCAATCGGAAGCCGATGACTCCTCCCCGGGGACAAAATCCACGGTGGAGTGAAGTGAAGACGGAGCTGAATCATCTCGAGCTCCTCCTCTGAGATCATCCGCGCCGATCCGCGAAATCCGCGGCTGAACTGAATGGTCCCGGCTGGGCCGCGGGGAAGGGGCGACCGCTGGTCCGGTCCGGATTTTCGGTCAGAGCGGACGCAGCTCGACCAGCCAGACATCATTCTCCCGCAGGTCGAACCGGCGCGAGAACGGGGTGCCGGCTTGCACCTCGACTTTTTCGTCGAGGACGGGCGTCCCTGAGCATGCCTGGCGCAGGGTTGCGACCTGCGCCCGGGTGAGCTGGGATGGCGAGCCGAGGTCGCGCCAGGCGGCCTG
>JBAIXJ010000546.1:0-2342 GCA_037916645.1 Opitutales bacterium
AAACGCCGCCCGCAGGACGGACGCGCCCGTTTCGCCTGGGAGGGCCGGGCGCTCGACTTGCGCGTGTCGTCCCTGCCCACGGTGCACGGCGAGAGCGTGGTGCTGCGCCTGCTGGATCCGGAGCGGGTCCGGCTCGGCCTGGGCGAACTGGGCCTGGATCCAGCGGACGAGGCGGCGCTGGCGGGGATCCTGGCGCTCCACGACGGGCTGGTGCTCGTGACCGGCCCCACGGGCTCGGGCAAGACAACCACGCTCTACGCCTGCCTCCACCACCTGAACCAGGCCGACCGCAAGATCGTCACCGTCGAAGATCCCGTGGAGTATCAGCTGGCCGGCGTCAACCAGGTGCCGGTGCGCGCGGAGGTGGGCCTGACGTTCGCGGCGGCGCTGCGCGCGATCCTGCGCCAGGCGCCGAACATCATCCTGGTGGGGGAGATTCGCGACCGGGAGACGGCGGAGATTGCGATCCAGGCGGCGCTCACCGGCCACCTCGTATTCAGCACCCTGCACACCAATGACGCCCCTGGTGCCGTGACCCGGCTCCTGGATATCGGCGTAAGGCCGTTTCTCGTGGCAACGGCGCTGCGGGCCGTCGTGGCGCAGCGCCTCGTGCGCCGGATTTGTCCGCGCTGCCACGGGCGGGCGGCGTCCCGGCCGGCGGCGCCGGGCGCGACCGTTGCCCCGGGAGGGCGGATGGACGGCTGCCCGGCCTGCGCCCGCACCGGCTATGCGGGCCGGGTCGGGATTTTTGAGTTTCTGATGGTGGACGACGACCTGCAGCGGATGATCTACGAGGAGCGGCGGTCCGCCGAGCTGCGGGCTCACGCGCGGGCGCGGGGCATGGGAACGCTGCGCGAGGACGGCTGGCGCAAGGTGCGCGCGGGACTGACCACCCGGGACGAGGTGCTGGCCGCCACGGTGGACGATGCAAACGGAGTGTGAATCCCGGGGGCCGGCTTTTTTAGGAATGACGCGGCGAGAAACCTCGCTAGGTTGGGAGCCGCGACTTAGCATTGCTTCAACAGGAGTGCCCCATGAGCTATGAAATGAACGACCTGCTCGAGATAGTGGTCGACCAGAACGCCTCGGATCTCCATTTGCAGGTCGGCCAGCCGCCGACCCTGCGTCTGGGAGGCAGCATGACCCCGGTCGACGGCCCCGCCCTGACCCCGCAGGACACGGAAAACCTGATGCTGGCCATCACGCCGGACACGCACGTGCAGAACGTGAAGCTGAACGGCGGCTCGGACTTTGGCTTCGCCTACCTCGACAAGGCGCGCTTCCGCGTGAGTGTGCTCAAGGCCAAGGGGAACTTCGGCCTGGTCCTGCGGCAGATCCCCAACAAGATGTTCGGGCTCCGGGAAATCGGGCTGCCCGACCGCGTCCGCGAGCTGCTCTACCGCCCCCGGGGCCTGATCGTCGTCACCGGCCCCACCGGCTCGGGCAAGAGCACGACGCTCGCCTCGATGATCAATTACATCAACGAGAACCGCGAGGGCCACATCATCACGATCGAGGACCCGATCGAGTATTACCACGACCACAAGCGTTGCATCGTCACGCAACGCGAGATCGGCGTCGATGTGCCGAATTTCGCCGAGGCCATCCGCCGCGCCCTGCGGCAGGATCCCGACATCATCCTCGTGGGTGAAATGCGCGACCTCGAGACGATCGAGGCGGCGATCAGCGCGGCCGAGACCGGCCACCTCGTCTTCGCCACCCTGCACACCAACGGCGCCGCCAAGACCATCGACCGCATCGTCGACGCTTTTCCCTCCAACATGAAGGACATGATCCGCACGCAGCTCTCGAGCTCGATCCAGGCGGTCATCTCCCAGGTGCTGTGCAAGAAGGTGGGTGGCGGCCGCATCGCCGGCTTCGAGATCATGATCACCACGACGTCGATCGCGTCGCTGATTCGCGAGAACAAGACGTTCCGGATCAATTCCGACATCCAGACCGGCGCGTCGCTCGGCATGATCACGCTCGACACCCACCTGATGAGCCTGGTGAACCGCGAGCTCATCTCCCCGGACGAGGCCCTGGAGCACTCCCAGGACCCGGTGGTCGTGCGCGAGAAGCTGGCCCAGATGGGCTACACCTTGCGGCAGCTCTAGCAGGGTGTTGAGAAACTGGGGTGATCTGAGAATCTCCGAGAAACGATTGCTGACGCTGAGAGACTTGCGGATTCGATTTTCGCTAGAAGCGCCTTTTTCAACACCCTCCTAGGCCGCGCCCCGCCGCGCGTTCCGCCCCTGCTGTCGGGAACGCGCCCAGCGTTTTTCCAGTTACATCCCCTATGTTCCCGGGCCACGACGAGGCCGTCGCGGCGCTTTTGCGTG
>JBAIXJ010000547.1:0-5478 GCA_037916645.1 Opitutales bacterium
CGGCGGTTCATGCGCAGGTGGACCAGCAGGTCGGTCATCTCGGGCAGCGCCGACCGCCGCGCCCCGGGCGCCGGCGCCAGACGGGTCGCCGCCACCCGCACCTCGCCCTCCGGCTCCTCGAGCGAACCTCCGACGTGGACATGCACCTCCGGCTGGGTGACGGCAAAGCCGAGACTCGCGCCGAGCGCCGCCCAAAGCGCTGGATCCGTCTCCGTGTCGGCCGTCAGTTCGACCCGACGGGCGACGTCCACCCGCCCATGCAGGGGCGCCCGCGGGTCCCAGGTCCACGGCAGGTTCCCCGCCGCCCGCAGGAGCGGCCGGCTCCGATCCATCAGGCGGAGCTCATTCAGGCGGATGGCGCCCGCATCCGCGTTCGCGGTCAGCCTGACCTCCAGCGGTTCCGCGTTGAGCCACACCGTACCCGCCAGTTGGGCCGCGAGATCAGGATGTCCATCCTTGACCCGGCCCGTGAGCTGCAGCCGGTCGATCCGCCAGGCCGGCCCGGGAATTGCCAGCCAGTCCCGGCACCATGCCGCGTCGAGGTTCGTCGCGGTCAGTGCCACCGACGGCGCCTCGCCGCCGGCGGCATCGCCGTCAAGCCGCAGACCGTCGCGCCCCTCGAATCGCACGCCGGCGACACGCCAGACCGGCGCCCAGGAGATGGACGCGGGTCCGGTCAGCCGCCAGGCCTGCAAGCCGTCGACGGTCATCGCCAGCTCGCGCACCGTGGCGCCCGATGGGCGCACCGCCCCGGCCAGCGCCAGCGAGGAAGCGCCGGCGGTTGCCCGAAGCGTCAGCGACTCCACGTTCATCCCGCGTCCGGTCCACTGCGCAGTCAGGTCAATCGGCTTGAAGGGCCCCCCATCGAGGTGCGCGACATCGACCGTGCCGGCGTGCCGAAGATCGCGCCATGGGCCATCAAGGCGCGCATCGGCCTTCAGCTGCTGCCAATCCCAATTGCGCCGTCGGCTCCCGGACGGCTCCGCCCACGGGACGGCTCGTAGATCCCGGGCCGCCACGCTCGCCGTGACGACCACCCGGGCCAAGGTCTGCGCCTGCAGGTCGACCTGCCCGCTGGCCGACAGGCGACTGCCTCCGCCGGTCACCACTTCCGCCGCCGCCACCTCGAGCCGCGGCCAGCGCAGGGCGCCGCGCACCGTCGCCTTTGCGACCTCCGTCCCGCGCCAGCGCAACTCAGATCCCTCCACCTGAAAGTCCAGCCGGGGCGTTCCGGTCGTCTCGGCCAACACCACCGCCTGGCCCTGCACCCGGCCGCTCGCGTCCAGCCAGCCCTGCCGCGCCAGGTCCGCGCGCACGGTCAACCGGGCCGGAGCCGGGTTGAGACCATGCCGGAAGTCCACCTGCACTGGTGCCGTCAGGTCGGCGGCCGCAAACGGCGCCGCCAGGTGCAGCCGGGTGACCGTGAACCCGGTGCGGGATCCGCGCGCCTCCAGGCGGCCGTCGATCGGCGGCGCCTCCGCGCCCTTCGCCGGCGAAGCGCTCGCTTCCGCCACGAGGCTGAGTTCGCCCTGGCGCCATGTCGCGCGACCGCTCGCGCGGACACGGTCATAATGGTCGCCAAGGCCGACCTCGGCCGCCGGAACGTCCCAATGGTCCGCTCTGGCTTCCCCATTCGTCGGCAGCCAGCCCTCCTCCGGGAAGCGCGCGTCGATCCGGAAGACCTGCCCGCCGAGGCTGCCGATTCCATCCACCGCGGACCCGCCCCAACGCAGGTACGCCTGCCACGGTACCCCGGACGCCCGCCCGCGCAGCGCCACGGTCCACGATTCGCGCGGGGTCACCGTCGCCTCGACGGTCTGTCCGAGCATGCGCAGCTCATGCACCGCCAGACACCCGCCGCCCCAATCGGCCTGCCCGATCGTCAATCCGGCTCCCGGCCAGCGCACCGACCCACGGCGCACCGTCGCGGCCGGCAACCAGCGTTCGAGCCCGCGGACCACGCGCAGAAGCAGGTCGTGGAGCCCGGGCAGGCTGTCCCCGGCGCCGGACTTGGCGGGGACGACACGCCCCGGAGGCCCGGCAGCCACCTCGACGCGCCAGCCCTCCACCTCGGCCGGCCGCGGCCCGCCGCCCGCCAGCCGCCAGAGGGCGACCAGCGGGGTGTCCAGTTCGGCGCTCGCCGCCGACACCGTCACGAGCCCGGAGGTGAAGCGCACGTTATCCAGACGAAAGCGCGCATAGCCCACGCGCTGGTAGTGGCCAAAGGTGAAGCCAAGGCGACGGCCAATCGGGCGGCCGGCCACGCCCAGCCACCACGGGAGCGCGAGCAGCGCCAGCGCGCCCAGGACGACTGCCACCGCAAGGTACCGTAGTGCCCGACCCATGTCCTCCGCAGACCACTTGAGCGCCCGGTGGTTGCGCGCAAAATCCAGGGATTTGCCGCGCCAGGATGGAACCAAACGCCGCCCCGCGGAACGATCGACGCGCCTTCTTCACCGCTGGGTTGGATGACCGCTCCCGACGTCGCCGCACTCGCCGGGCACCGGCCGGGCCAAGGCGGGGAGCCCTCCGGTGACCGCGACGGAATGCGGTGGAGTTCCGTCGAAATCCCGGCAGCATCCCCGCAGCCTGCCGGATACCCTTCAAACTCGGAATCGCGCCCCCCCATGGTCAATTCCCTTGCTTTCAAGATGGGCCAGGTCATCGGCGTGCTCGTCGTCCTCGCCGTCGTCGTCGGCCTCGGCGTCTTCTTCGTGATCGCGCTGGTCAAGGCGATCAAGACCCGCCGGGCCGGCTGGATCGTGGCGGCCGTCCTGTCCGGCCTGCCTTTTTTCCTCCTCTTCGGTGCGTTCCTGGTCGGCGTCTTCCTGGGGGCGAGCCGGGCGATGACCCATTCGCGCGAGGTGGCGGCCAGCCGGCGGGGCGAGGCCTCCGATCTGCTCCAGGCCCCCATGAGTCCGGTGGCCGGCGTCGCCCTCCCCTACGAGATCTCGCTGCCCGCGTTGAGCGCGTGGCAGGCCCATGAGAACCATCCGCCGTTCGATCATTTCTACAGCTACCGGGACGCCTACGCCGCCGTGATCGCGGAGAACGTGGGGATGCAGTCGCCCGAGCGCCTCTGCGAGTTCACGCGGGGCATCCTCGAGAAAAAGGCGAGCCACAGCGCCACGACCCCCCCGCAGCCCCTCGAGATCAACGGCCGGACCTGGCTGACCTACGACGCGGACGCGACGATCGAGGGCATCGAGCTGAAGTACCGGTATTACCTGTACGCCGACGATGCCCGCTCGATCCAGCTGATCACCTGGACCGGCACCCCGCTCTTCGCCCGCTACGGCCCGGTGTTCGACCGCATCGCCCGTTCGTTCAAGCTGCCGGACGCCAAGCCGGCGCCGTAACGGGTGGCCCGAAGCGCATCCGGTCCCTCGCCGCCCCGCGAGGTCACGCCGGGCGTTTCCAGTCGTCGTCGGCGTCTGGCCGCGGTTGCCACGGCGGGGTGATCCAGCGCTCGTCCGCCTCCGGGGGCGGCGCCGGGGCGGCCCGGGGCCCGGATGCGGCGGGCGGACGCGGCAGGTGCGACGCCTCGCGCCAGTCCCGCGGCCAGCGGCCCACGCCGCGCCGGATCAGACCTCGGAAATCCCACTGCATCGGCTTAATCGGCCTTGACCCGCTCCTTGTAGAACGCCTCCGCCCGGGAGTAGATCTCCTTGGGATCCGTCAGCGTCAGCGCCTCGGCCGCGAGCTGCCGGGCGTCGCTCATCGTCATGGCGCGGACCAGGTATTTCACCGCGGGCAGCGACGGGGGCGCCATGCTCAGCTCGTCGATCCCGAGCCCGAGCAGCAGCGGGGCGTAGACCGGATCGCCCGCCATCTCGCCGCACACGGCGACCGGCAGGCCGCGCTGATGCGCGCGGTCCACCACGTCCTTGATCGTCCGCAGGACGGCCGGATGGGTCGGCTCGTAGAGGTGGGCGATCGAGTCGTTCACCCGGTCGATCGCGAGCAGGTACTGGATGAGGTCGTTGGTCCCGATGCTGAAGAACTGGCAGTGCTGCGCGAGGATGTCGGCCGTGGCGGCGGCGCTGGGGATCTCGATCATGCTCCCCACCGGCATCTGCTCGTCGAAGCGTTCGCCCCGCGCGCGCAGCTCCTGCCGGGCCTCCTCGAGCACGGCGTTGGCGCGCGCCAGCTCCTCCGCGCCACTGATCATCGGGTACATCAGCCGGACCTTGCCGAAGGCGCTCGCCCGCAGGATGGCCCGGAGCTGCTCCTTGAACATCGCCGGGTGCTCGAGGCAGAGCCGGATGGCCCGGAAGCCGAGGAAGGGGTTGGCCTCCTGGCGCATGAAGCCGGGCATCCACTCCAGCGGCTTGTCACCGCCCAGGTCGAGCGTGCGGATGACCACGCCGTGGGGCGCCATCGCCTCGGCCACCGCCTTGTAGGTGGCGAACTGCTCCTCCTCGCTCGGCAGGTGCACGGAGTTGAGGTAGAGATATTCGGTGCGAAACAGGCCGACGCCCTCGGCATGCTGCTCGCGCGCCGGGCCGGCCTCCTCGGTCTTCTCGATGTTGGCGAGCAGGGGCACGTGCACGCCGTCGACCGTCGCCGCCGGCAGGCCCGCGGCGGCCAGCAGGCGCGACTCGAACGTCTTTTTCTCCAGCCGGATCCGGCCGTAGCGGAACAGCGTCTGCTCGGTCGGGTTGACGATCACCACGCCGTCGTACCCGTCGACGATCACCCGGTCGCCGTTGGCCACCCGCGTGGTGAGGTCGCGCACGCCCACGACGGCCGGAATCTTCATCGAGCGCGCGACGATCACCGCGTGGCTCGTCTTGCTGCCCGAGTCAGTGACGATCCCGACGGCCGTGCTGCGGTTGATGCCCGCGGCGTCGGAGGGCGTGATGTCATTGGCGACGACCACGCGCTTCTCGGCCAGATCGCCCAGATGCCGGGCGGCCATCCCGAGGAGATTCTGCAGCACGCGCTGCGCGACGTCCCGCAGGTCGCCGGCGCGCTCGCGCAGATACTCGTCGTTGATTTCGTCGAACGCCTTGATGTAGCGCTGGGAGACGCGGTTGAAGCAGGTCTCGATGTTGGTGTTGGTCTTCTCGAACTCCCGGACGGTCTCGCCGATCAGCGCCTCGTCCTCCAGCACCATGAGGTGGGCGTCGAAGATCCGCGCCTCATCCGCCCCGAGGTTCCTCTCCACCTCGCTCTTGATCTTCGAGATCTGCTGCCGCGTGGCGACCAGCGCCTGCTCGAACCGGCCGACCTCCTCCACGCGCTTGTTGGAGTCGACCTGGTAGACCGGCACCTCGATCTTCGTCTGCAGGTACAGAAAGATCTCGCCGTACGCGATCCCATCCGAAGCAGAGATGCCGTGCACAACGAGCTCGGATTTCTGACGGGAATCCATCGGGGACAGGTGGATTTTCAGGGACGCGGTGGCGGCGGCAAAAACGCTGGACAGCTCTTTATCCGGCCGGCTCTGCGGAGGGTCAACTCGGATTTGGCAAA
>JBAIXJ010000548.1:0-1788 GCA_037916645.1 Opitutales bacterium
ATCATCGTGTTTCTGCAGAGCTGGCGCTCGACGCTGATCGCGCTGATCGCGATCCCGGTGTCGCTGATCGGCACGTTCGCCCTGATGGCGGTAGCCGGCTTCAGCCTGAATAACCTGTCGCTGTTCGGGCTGGTGCTGGCCATCGGCATCGTAGTGGATGATGCCATCGTCGTAGTCGAGAACGTCGAGCGCTGGATCGCCAAGGGTTTTTCGCCGAAGGAGGCCGCCAAGAAGTCGATGGACGAGGTGACGGTCGCCGTCATCGCCATCGCCTTCGGCCTCAGCGCGATCTTCGTCCCGACGGCCTTCCTCCCCGGCATCCCCGGGCAGTTCTTCCGCCCCTTCGCCATCACCATCGCCAGCGCCACGCTGATCTCCGCGCTCAACTCACTGACGCTTTCCCCGGCGCTCGCCTCCCTCCTGCTGCGCCCGCCCACCGCCCGCAAGGACTGGCTCGCGCGCCTCTTCGACCTGCTCCTCGGCTGGCTGTTTCGCGGCTTCAACGCCCTCCTGCACCGCAGCACGAACGCCTACACCCGCGGCCTGCGCCACGTCGTCCGCCGCTCGCCCGTCGCGCTGCTCGTCTATGTCCTGCTGCTCGGCGCCGCTTACCTCGTCTTCCGCCGCGTCCCGCTCGGCTTCATCCCCAACCTCGACAAGGGCTACCTGCTCGCCAACGTCCAGCTCCCTGACGCCGCGGCCTTCGACCGCACGCAGGCCGTCATGGACCGCCTCAGCCAGATCGCCCTGCACACCCCCGGCATCCGCCACACCGTCGCTATCGCCGGCACTTCCTTTCTGCTCGGCACCAACGGCTCCAATCTCGGCTCGATGTTCGTCATTCTCGCCCCTTACGAGGAGCGCAAATCCGCCGACCTCCGCGCCGAGGCCATCCTCGGACGGCTGCAGGCCGAGCTTTATGCCCAGGTCAACGAGGCCATCGTCGCCGTCTTCCCCGCGCCCCCGGTCCGCGGCGTCAGCACCGCCGGCGGCCTCAAGGTCATGGTCGAAGACCGCGGCGGCACCGGCCTCGTCCCTCTCCAGGAACAGACCGATAACCTCGTCGAGCGCGGCGCGCAGACCCCCGGCATTGGCAATCTGTTCACCCAGTTCCGCGCCAGCGTGCCCCAGCTCTTCGTCGATATCGACCGCACCAAGTGCAAGATGCTCGGCCTCGCCCTCGGCGACGTCTTCAACACGCTCCAGGTGATCCTCGGCAGCTTATACGCCAACGACTTCAACGCCTTCGGCCGCACCTGGCAGGTCAACCTCCAGGGCGACGCTCCCTTCCGCACCGAGCCCCGCCGCCTGCGCATGCTCACCGTCCGCAGTGCCGCCGGCGCGATGGTTCCGCTCGGCTCCGTCGCCACGGTCGAGAACATCACCGGCCCCCTGCTGATCACCCGCTATAACCTCTATCCCGCCGCCGCCATCAACATCGCCCCGCCTCGCGGCGCCAGCTCCGGCGACACCATGGCCAACATGGAGCATCTCGCCCGCCGCGAGCTGGACCCGACGATGGCCTACGAATGGACCGAGATCGGCTACATGCAGCGCCTGACCGGCTACAGCGCCATCCTGATCTTCCCACTGTGCGTGCTCTTCGTGTTCCTCGTGCACTCCGCGGAATACGAGAGCTTCTCGCTGCCGCTGGGCATCATCCTGATCGTCCCCATGAGCCTGCTCTGCGCGCTCGTCGGCCTGTGGATCGCCGGCATTGAGGACGATCTCTTCACCCAGATCGGCTTCGTCGTCCTCGCCGGCCTCGCTGTCAAGAACGCCGTTCTC
>JBAIXJ010000549.1:0-3188 GCA_037916645.1 Opitutales bacterium
GCCGGTGTCGCGGACCACCGAGAGGTGGACCTGAAACGCCAGATTCGGCGACGGGTTGCGCACGGTGACCACCACGGTCGCGCCGTCGGCGCGCGGCGTCGCGGTGGCTTGGGCGGCGAGGCGGACGGGAGGGAGGCGGTTCAGCTGCGTGAGGTTCTCGTAACTGCGAACCGCGGTGTAGTAGGGGTGGAGCCTGGCTTGTTCGTGGGACCAGTCGAACGCCGAGAGTTCGCGCGGGAGCCAGTAGAAATTGGTGCTGACGAGGCGGCCGGTGTCGTCGGCGAGGGTCAGGCGGACGAAGGTGACGTCGGTCGCGGCGGGAGTCGCGGGCAGGGTGACGATCTTCTGCACGCTGTCGGCAGGCGAGGTGAGGCGGGTCTGGTGGGTGAAGCGCGGGTGCAGGTCGAAGTCATACAGCGTGGCTTCGGCGGTGAGGCCGGGAACGTCGTGAAGCAGGCCGTTGACGACGACGACGCTCCGGTCGTCGTAGGAGTATTGGATGTGGAGCGGCTCGCAGGCCTTCTTCGTGCCGAAATAGCCGGCGGCCGGCTGGAGGTAGTAGTCGTAGAGATGCCACATGATCGAGGGCCAGCCGTTGTTGAGCATCCACTGGATCACGCCGGTGCTGCGGTATTTGTTGCGCGCGTAGGCTTCGAACATCGCGCGCTGGCCGTCATAATTCATGGCTTGCGCCTTGCGGAGGAAGTCGGCGAGGTCTGAGGGCGGGCCGTAGATGGCGTCCATCGACTCGCGGAAGTGGGTGATGTTGTTGTTCAGGTTGCCGGCGCCGGCGTGGAAGTTCCAGAGATCGTTCACGGGCCAGAGCTTATCGGGCGGGAGGAATTTGCGCAGGCTGCCCAGGTCGGGGATGGCGGCGCCGGGGCTGGTCTCGGTGTTGAAACCGAACGCGCCGCCGAAATGCCTCTGGTCAACGAGCCAGTAGCTCGGCGGAACGTAGTCGTACGGGCCGGTCATCTTCACGCCGGTCGGGCCGCTGATGCTGGTCGCGACGGCGGTGGCGGAGGAGATGGCGGGATCGGGCCAGCCGGTGTCGGCGAGGATCTGACGGTAGGCGGTCTCGACGTCGGGCGGAGGATGGTTGTCGCTGCCGTTCATCCACAGCGCGAGGGAGGCGTGCGAGCGCAGGCGGAGGAGCTGGGTGCGGAGCGAATCGCAGGCGATCGTGTAGTCGTTGGCTTTCCACGCGTCCCAATGCTCCCAGCGATCGCCGCAGCACCAGCCGGCGAGGATCAGGAGGCCCATGCGATCGGCGAGGTCGAAGAACGCGTCGCTCTCCAGTTTGCCCTCGAGGCGGATGGCGTTGAGGTGCATGTCGAGGACGTAGCGGAACTCGGCGGCGATCCGCTCGGGAGAGGAGCGCAGGAGCATGTCGGGGCACCAGCCGCCGCCGCGGATGAGGATGGGACGGTGATTGACGCGGAGCAGGAGGGGGCGTTCGTCGGTGCTGATGTCGGTGAAATCCCCGTTGTTGTTGAACACCCTGCCGGGGCGCGGGGAATCGCCGTGCAGTTCGGCCGTGATCTCGCGGATGCCGAAGGTAGCGGTCTGCGCGTCAGAAACGACGCCGGCGATGTCGAATTGCATCGTCAGCTCGTGCAGTTTTTGTGCGCCCCAGCCGGCGGGCCACCAGACGTCGGGGTGCGCGACCCGGAGCTGCGGATAGTCGGCCGGAGTGAACTGCACCGCGCGGTGCTCGCCGGCGGCGAGCGAGACGTTCTGCTCGAGCGCGACGTTGCCGAAGCGGGCGCGCAGCGTGCCGGAGACGGGGGCGGCGGTGTCGTTGAGCAATTCCGCGCGCACGGTCAGGTCGGCGCGGTCGAGCGTATCGCCGGGGAAATGGGTGAACACGCTCGGGTGGCGCAGCCGCACCGGCCCGCTGGCGGTGAGATACACTTCGCGCCAGAGACCCATGTTCTGATCGGGCGGCGTCGGCAGCCAGTCGACGAGGTTGATGCCGAAGTCCTCGTTCGTGAAAGGAAACACCTCGACCGCGAGCACGTTGGTCTTTTCGCGTTCGACGAGGGCGGTGGCATCGAGTTCGAACAGCCGGAACGCGCCGGCGACCTGGACGGAGTCGGCGAGGCGCCGGCCGTTGAGCCAGACGCTCGCCTTGGGATTGATGCCGTTGAAATGGAGCCACACCGTCCGACAGGCGAAATCCGGCGGGAGGCGGAACTCAGCGCGATACCACCACGGAACCGAGTAGGGGCCCGGCTGGGTGCTGCCGGCTTCGGCGCCCAGGCCGGGAAGCCGGCGGAGGTTGTCGGCGTGGAAGATGGCCTGGAACTCGCCCGCGGCGACCTGGGCGGCGAACACGGTCGAGGGCACGCGCGCCGGGAGCCAGTGCTCGGGCGTGAAGGCGGTTGACGAGAGAATCTCCGGCGATACCGCGATCCCGGCCGAGGAGCACAGCTCCCAATGGTCGCGCAGATCCAGGCGGTTCGGAATCCTGGACGCGCTTACGGTCGCACCGATGCCGAACGCAAGGAGCGAGGCGCCGAACCAAAGGGACGGGCCGAGTGCGACCTGCTTGGGCGTCGGACCGCAGCCATGGCGGGGAGAGTGCTGCGGGGTCGCCCTGGGGCCGGCGGCGGGAGTTGAGGTCAGCATGAGGAGCGGTCGAAAACCGGTGCGGCGCTCCGGTCAGAAGACCGGACCAGCCACGTGAGATCAGATGTTCGTTGGCGAGTCCTTGATGGACGCAAGGCCGGGGGCAGAGCGGCCTGATGCACGCGATGGCAGCGGCGCGAGGTGGGTTCGCAGGGCAGGGCGAGAGTTCCGGCGCGTCCTCGGAGCGCTAGGGGGCCGGGGCCGACGTGATGCTGGCGGTCGACGGGGCGAGCCCCGCCGCGCTCGCGGAGAGCGTGATCGCTCCCGGTTCGCGGGTGGACTGCACGATCACCTGCGCGAGGCCGTTGAAGAGGCTGCGCGCGCTGGCCTTGTCGGGCTCGTGCGAGCTCGGGTCGCCGTTGCCGACGCCGATGATCCGGCCGGGGCCGGCGAGGGTGAAGCGGATCATGTTCTGCGCGACGGGCACGAAACGGCCCTGGGCGTCGCGCGCAGAGACGGTGCAGACGGCGAGGTCCTCGCCGCCGGCCTTGATGGTCGTGCGGTCGGGTGTGAGGATCAGGCTCGCCGGGGCGCCCGTGGTTTCGATCCGGGCGGTT
>JBAIXJ010000550.1:0-15684 GCA_037916645.1 Opitutales bacterium
TTCTCGAAGAAGCGGTCGAGTTCGGCGGCGGTCTGCTCGGCCGTCTTGCCCTCCACCGGCTGCCAGGAGCGGCCCGCCTTCAGGTCGTACTTGTAGCGTTCGCCCGTGGTCGCCTCCTCGAGGCTGAGGTTCCTGCGCGAAAGGATGTCGGCCTGCGCGTCGGCGGCACCATCGGGCAACCCGAAGGCCTTGATCTGGTTCTTGAGCTGATTCTGCATCACCACGCGATCGGCCTCCGTGGCGGGCGGCTTGGCGGGATCGAAGGCGATGGTCTCATCGGCTGGCTTCGGCCCCGGCGCCTCGGGCGGCAGCGCGACGGTTTCGTCTTTTGGCCCCACCGGCCGAGGTTCAGTCGGCGAGACTTCGGGCGGGATGATCTCCGTCTTGGCGGACTGGATGCGGTCGATGAATTCGGGCGGCGTCTCCTCGCCCATGTACTTGTAGATGGCCTGGGCGCGCTTGGCCGGATCGGTCTCGCCACGGGCTTTTTCGAAATAGCGATCAAGGTCCGACGCGACCTGCTCGGGATTCTGTCCGGGCGAGGGCTGCCATTTCCGGCCCTGCGCCGAATCCGAATAAAACTTCTCGCCCGTGGTGGCCTGCTCGAGGCTGATGTCCTTCTGGGCGTCGATGAACGACTGCACGTCAGCCACGCTGTCGGACATGCCCATGGCCTTGAGCCGGTCCTTGAGCTGATTCTGCATCACGACGCGGTCGGCCTCGGTCGCCGGCGGCTTGCGGGGATCGAAGCGCTCGGTCTGATCCGGCGGCCGTGGCGCGGGTGATTCGTGAACTGCGGCGGGAGGTTCGGCGGCGGGTTTCGGCGTGCCGCCGCCTTGGGCAATTTCCTCCGATGGCCGGGTGCGCGGGCCGGGCTCAGCCGCGGGTGGCTGTGACGTGGGCTGGCGACGGCCGGGTGACACCGGCTGGGGTTCCTCGGTCGGCGGCGGATTGACCGGTTGCGTCGGCTCGCGCGGTCCTGGTGTCTCCGGTGTAGTCGGTCCGGGTTTCGGCGGCTCGGCGGTCGGCGGATGGGGTTCCTCGCCGGGGGGAGGTTTCGGACCAGGCTCGCCCGGCTTGGGTGGAAGCGGCTCCTCTCCTCCGGGCGGGTTGGGTCCCTCCGGCGACAGGGACGGGCCTTCGCCGCCGGGCTTCGGCGGTTCCGGGAGCGTCTCGGGCGGCAGTGGTTCGCCAACGCCCGGCCCGCCGGGTCCGCCGGGCGTGGTCTCCGGTGGGCGCGTGCCCGGCTCGTGGATGTCGCCGCCGGCGACGACCGGGCCCGTCGCCTTGCGCCGCGCCAGGATGCCCGGGTGGCCCTCCTCGGCCATCTGGTCCCAGACGGCGAGCGCGCGCCTTTGGGTGGAACTGAGCAGCTCCTCTCCCTTGGTCGCCCGTAGCGTCGCCGCCTCCTCGGCGAATGCCAGGAAGTCCTTCTGGTGCGCGGCCGACAGCTCCCGGAATGCCGCCGCGCCGCCCTGCTCAATCTTCTTCAGGTTGGACGCGAACTTGAATTTCTCCACCGCATGCCACCCGCTGAACGCGGACTGGCCGGCGGACATCGCCACTGCCGCCACGGTCGACCAAAAGCCGGGATCCGACGCCACCGCCTCGTCGTAGCGGCCGATGCCGAGCAGGAGGCTCGCCCCGAGCGCGAAACGCTGCTCCGCCCAGTTCTTCTTGAGGTCGGCGACGCTCTCGACGGCCGTGACTGTGCCGATGCCGATGTCGGCGGAGGCGGCGAGGTAGGCGGCCCAGGCAGCGTCGCTCCAGACCATCGCCGGCAGCGTGGCGGCCGACGCGGCCACGAGGACCATCTGGGTGTCGAGCTTCGAGTACTCCTCCTGGGCGCGGTAGGCGTCGACCAGTGCATAGATGCTCTGCGTCGTCAGCCGCGCGAGATCGTCGGGCACCCAGTTGTACTGGTGGGCGGCCGGATTCGACGAATCGTCGAGCTTCATCAACCGCGGAATCAGGCGGTCGGCCACCGGCTCGAAGCCGTAGCTCACGAGGTCGAGCAGGCCCTTGACGTCATCGTCCGCCAGGCCCTGCGCCTTGCCGATCGCGGCTTGGGTCGCGTCGTTGTAGCGGGCGTAGCCCTCTTTGACCGCCTGCAGGGACCAGGCGTCGGCGCCCGCCGGGTTGTTCGGGAAGAAGGTCTGGAGGAAATCCTCCGACACGGCGAAGCGCAGCGGCACGTCGGTGCTGTAGGCGAGGCCGGCGCCGGTCTTCGGGCCGATGATGCCGAGGCTGCGCAACGTCGCGGCGAGCCGGCTGTTGTTCACGATTTCGCCGCTCGTCACGTACGCGACGGCCGAGCCGGCGATCGAGCGGTAGTTGGGCGGCGGGGTGACGCGGATGCGGGACCACGCGTTGTTGTCATCCGCCAATTGCGCCGCGAGCTGGTTCCGCGCCGCCGGCAACTGGCGGTCGTCGGTGATGACCGTCGTCCGCTTGGCCGCGTCGTTCATCATCTCGACAAACGTGTCGCGCAACAGCAGCAGCGCCGCCTGCTGGCCGCAGGTGACGGGCACCTTCTTGGTGACGGCGGGCGATGAGGGCACGAACCCCATCGGATTGGTGGCGTTGGTCGCCGCGTCGACGACTGCATCCTTGGCGGCCGACGCCGCTTGGGCGGCTTTCTTCTGGAGCCAGGCGGGGCCGCTCAGCGTCTTCCAGTCGCGCCACTCGCGCTGCGCGGCGGTGATTTTCTGGTCGATCGCCAGGTAGAGGCCTTCAAGCAGCACCCAGTTGGTCAGCTCGGTGGCCTTCTTGTCCGAGAGCCGGACGAGGTCGGTGTCCTCGAGCTTGATCTCGGGATGCGTTTTCGCGGCCCGCAGCAGCGCCGTCTTCCACAGGCTGCCGAAGCCGGACGGTGGCACGACGCGCGCCTGTGCCGCGGGCAGGGTGGTGGATGGGTTGAGCGCCACGCCCTGGATCGGCGTCGCGATCAGGCGGCGCGGGTCGGCCAGGTCGGCGGTGAGGATGTCGTCGCCCTGGGTCGGGATCGCCACGGATCCGTCCGCGGCCTTGGGGGCGAACGACTCCTTGCCCTCCTCAAACACAACGAAAGGAAGGGTCTGGTAGATCTTGGTCTGGCCCTCGAGTAGCCTGGCGGTGACCTTGAAGGTAAGTGGCGGCTGGCCCGTGCGCAGCCGCTTGATCTGGAGCGGGATTTCGGTGAGCGGCAGCTCGGTGTCGGTGCGCACCTCGAGAAACGCGAGCGCCGGCGCGAGCAGCTCTTCGGTGGTTTCCGTGTTGTCGTCGGCCCCCGGGGGCGGGCGCGCCGGGGCGTTCTCCAAAACGGAGTCCTTCGCGGTGTAGGAGCTACGGTTTCGGGGCAGCTGGCGCGCGAAGGCGACCTTGCCGGTCGCGTCGCCGAAGAGCAACGTCCAGTCGCCCCGGGTGGCGCCGTTGAGGGTGAACGCCTGGTGGCCGGCGACGATTCCGCGGCGCAGCGTGACCGTGACGATCATCGCGTCCATCTGGTGGATGACTTTCTTCGCGGTGTCGTCCAAGCCCGCTTCGGCGCGCTTCCAGCCGTCGCCCAGTTGCTGCTGCTCGGTGTCCGACGGGGGTGTGCCGCCCGTGAGGGTCGCGGGCATGTAGTCCACGGTGGCGTCCGCCGCGTCGGCCGGGGCGAGCACCAGCTTCTCGTTCCACCGGTGGGGCAGGTTCCAGCCGTAGACGAACAGGCGGCGGCGCGTGTTGCCGACCGGCTTGCCCTTCTGGAACGGGTAGCCGCAGACGGGCGTGCTGCCGGTCCACGCAAGCTGGTCGTCGAGCACGACCACGCCCTGGATGACGGGCGGCGCGCGCTCCCAGAACTCCGGGCCGGTCTGGATCCCGACCTCGTCGCCGTTCTCCTCGGTTTCGTAGAAATCGCCAACCCGCCCGTAGCCGGCGCGATCACGCTGGGTGGTGAGGTCGGCATGGTATTTCCACCGGCCGGACAGATTGCCGTTGCCGTCGAATGCGAGTTCGAGGTCGACGCGGTCCAGGTCGACGGGGCCGCGCAACTTCACCCGCGCCGGCTGGATCAACCGCGCCACCCGCGCCTCCATCCGCTCCGTGCCCTTGGTGACCTTCAGGATCGGCAGCTTTTCGCGGTTGGCCTTCACTTGTTCCGACGGCGGCGAGCGGCCGCGCAGCGTGACCTTGAGGGAACTGCCGTCGCGCTTCACCTCGGAGGCGGTCAGCGTGTGGTCGCTGTCGTCATCCGGATCCCAGAGCGTCACCGTCACGTCCTTCTCCGATTTATCGACCACGGCGCGGCCCGCGACGTCCCCGCGGATCTGGTCGTGGTAGAGCAGCCGCCATTGTCCGGCGAACTCGGGCGGCGGCTTGGACGCGGCGGCCGGGGTGTCGGCCCGCGCCGCGGACGCCGCGATCAGCAGGCCGGCCAGCACGGCGGCCCAACTGCCGGGTGTGCCAGGGGCTCTCATTGGGATGGATCGCCGGGCAGATCGGAGGTGGGCAGGCCCTCCGGGTCGTCGAGCACCGGCAGGAACCGTTTGGTGCGGAACACGAGGCCGTCGCCGGCGTTGAACGCCTCAAGGTCGAGCTTGCCCTGGCCACCCGTCAGGTGAACGACGCAGACCGGACGCTTGTAGGGACGGTCCCAGGTGACCTCCACGTCCGCCGGGACGCCGAGCGTGATGACGGGCGAGCCGTTCATCGACCGCACCTTGATCGACACCACCTTGGGCGCCGGCTCCTGGCTGAGGCTGACGGTGGCGCTGGGGTGACTGAGCAGCGTCCCGGCGGCGAGCGGCAGGCGGAGCGAGAAATCGAGCTTGTCGCCCTTGTCGAGCGTGGCGAGCTGGGCGGCGGAGAGTGTCCTTTTCCACTGGGCCAGCTGTGCCAGGACGTTGGCCTTGTCGGCCCCGAGCTGCGCAAGATCGTCGGCCGGCATGTCCGGATCAACGGTCCACGACCTCTCCTCCGCCTCGAGGATCACGGTCGTCGGGTCCCGGTCGGTCTTGCCGCGGTGGAGCCGCGGGGTGACGAGGAGCGACCAGTTCGCGTTGGCCGTGTGCTGGCCGCCGTTCTGAGCGTCGATCTTGCGGGTGATGTTCTCGATGGCGCCGGCCATGCCGCCGGATGCGTGTCCCTCCTCGGGGGGCTTCTCGATGGTCTTGTGGTAATCGAAACTCGCCGTGGCGGGGGTCTCAATCGCCTCGGGGCGCGGCTCGTCGTCGGAGGCGTTGTCGGCCATGGTTGCCACGGTCGGATTGGCCGCCGCCGCGCTGTCGTTCTGGGCGGATGCGACCGCGCCGCCGAGAACGAGACCCACCGCGGATGCCAACCACCGGAGGTGAAGACGGGAGTTCATGGCCGGACCCTCGACGATTCAGGGCGAACTCGCGTGGCCCCGCCGGAAGTCGCGGGCGCAGTCGCTGGCGAACAGGTCGAAGACGACCGGGTAACGCTGGTCAAAAAACTGCAGCGTCACATCCAGCAGCAGGCCGCTGAGGTCATCCTGGTTCAGGTCCGCCTCGTACAGGTAACCACCCGCGGGCGAGGGTCCGCGTTCGACCAGCGGCACGGCCTCATCCTCGTGCCGGAGCGCGACGCCGCCGAGCAGCAGCTTGCCACCGTCGACGACGTACTTGTGGTGCTCCCACTTGGTGACGTCGCCCTCGTTGAAATCGATGAAACTGCCGACGTTGTAGTGTGCGACGAGGGTGAAGCGCAGCTCGACGGTCAGCTTGCGTCCCTCGAGCTTCGGCCGGGCCTCCAGCAGGCCGTCGATCGACCCCTGCTTGTCGAGGTCGCGGACGGCGAAGGGCCGGCGCTCGACGCCGTCGCGGGTGCCGCCGCCGACCGCCACGAACGCCTTGGTCGAGACCAGGTGGTTGGCGACGAACAGGTCGCGGTAGGGCAGCGCCGTGTCGGCCTGCCGGTCCGCCAGCTCCTTCAGGAGGGTGTCGTGCGGCAGGTAATCGAGGAACTCCTTCCACCCCCAGCCGAGCGTACCCTTCACGAGGCTGTCCAGAATCTCGCCGTAGCGCCAGGGGCAGGGCATCCAGGGACAGGAGGTGAGCGAGACCCCGGGATCGAAATACAGCTTGGCCGCGCGCGCGTTGGGCCGGATGGATGAGACCATGACGCAATAGGTATTCAGGGCGGTGTAGGCCGGCTCGAGGTCCGCCGAGGCGGTCGCGCCGCGCGCGCCCGCGGTATAGACGGCGTTCTGGAACGCCACGCCCAGTGCCGTCGCCTGCGCCGGCGGCAGGTCGCGCAGATAGGCTTCGCCGTAGGGCAGCTCGGTGTATGTGTTCGGCTCGGCGATCGCCAAGGCTAGCGGGAGGGGATCGCTCGCGAGCAGGAAGACAGGCGCGACGTCTTCGGCGTGGAACGCCAGGCGCTCGATGCGGGCCCAGTCGCTCTTGTCGCCGTAGGCGATGAGGTAGTCGACCGCCGCGTCGTCGAATTCGACATTCGTCGACGGATTCTCGCTCGCGGCAAAGGTGCGGGCGAGGTGCGCCCGCATGGCGGCCAGCGTCTCGGACGACGCGTCGTCCATCAGGCAGCGCGAGGCGTTCTGGGCCACCTGCCATTCGGCCACGTTCGCGGCCGCCTTGCGCAGGGTCGCGTCGGCCGTGGGCACGCCGTAGTCGTGGAGGAGGATCGCTGCGGCCGCGGCCCACTGCGGATCGCCGCCTTTCGCGAGGCGGACAAGCTGGCCGTGCTCGAGGGTGCCGAGGCGGCTCTCGAGATAGGCGATCGCCTGCGCGCGGACGCGGCGGGCGTCGAAATCCGCCGCCGGGACCGATGCCAGGAGCTCGGCGTCGCTGCGGTCGCCGGCCACGGCCAGGATATTGACGGCCTCGTTGAGCGCCATCTGCCGCTGCTGGCGCTGGCGGCCGGCCGCGGCCGGGTCGGCGCCGTCAGGAATCTCGGGCGCGTTGGCGAGCTTGGGAAACTCGCGGCGGGCGACGGCCAACGCGTCGGCGCGCTGAGCCGCGGTCAAACCGGGCCGGAGCAATCCCTGGGCTCCGCGGGGATTCCAGCCGTCCTCCATCTTCGCCAGCGCCGCGCGCCGTTGCGCCGGCGGCTTGAGCAGCACCAGCAACCGGACCGGGGGTTGGTCGCCCTGGGCGACGCTGAGCCAGAGCGAATTCGCCGCCGCGAGCTCGACCTCCAGGCTCTGGCCCGCGGTGGGCGAGACCTTGCACACGAGCTGGGAATAGCCCTTGGCCGCGATCCAGTAGGTGCCCGCCGGCACGTAGAGCCACGGCGAAGCCGCGTCACCGCCGCCGACGCGCCCGCTGCGCGCGATGAGACCGGGCAGGGCGGCCTCGAGCACGGCGCGATCGAGGGTCTGGACCTGGTCGGGGGGCGCTTTCGCGCCGGCCTTCTGGAGCGCGTTGATCGGGCCGGTAAATTCGCCGGGCAGCGTCATGTGGTTGACGACCGAATCCTGGAACGCGGCCGCGTCGCGCAGGATCGCGTTGAGGCCTTCCAGGACCGTGGCGATCCGCTCGTCCCGTTCGTCGTCGTTGGCCGGAGCCTTGTAGCCACCCGGAAAGAGCTTCTGGCGGAGGGCAGTGGCGAGCGGATCCGTGCCGGTGCCGAGCCGTTCGAGGAGAGCGTCGGGATTGGTCAGATCGGCCTGAGTGATCGTCGGCCGCCCCGGCGCGCTGCCGCCGCCGTAGAAGACGTCGAAGTCGGGTCGCCCGGCGATTCCGGCATCGTCGGTCACCGTCAGCGCAACGCGGGCGATGGTGCCCGCGGCCTGCCGGGCGTCCGCCAGCGCTTTCTTCAACGCCGCAAACGCGTCGGTTGCGGATTTGTTCGACTCCGCCACGTCGGCGAGGTCCGCGGTGAAATGGTCGGCGGCGTCACGCAGGGCGGCGCCGGTTTCCGGCGCGGACACCGCCGCCACGAAACGGGCGCTCGACTCGTCCAGGGCGAGCCGGGTCGGGCCGGGTTTTGCCGGTCCGGCGAGCAAAACGTCATGGACGACCACGCCGGTCGCCGGCGCGTCCCGGAGGCCGATGGATTCCTCGGGACCGGAAATGAAATCGCCGGCCAGCGCACCACCGGCGTTGTTCTGGAAGATGACGCCCGAGGCCTTCCGCGCGACGACGTTGTTGTTCTGCCAGGCCGTGTGCGCGGTGCCGTCGACCAGCACGCCGCACTCGTCGGTCGCGAAGATCCGGTTCGACGCGAGCGTCACGGCCGGCCGCGGGCTGTCGCACGTGGCGCTGATGTAGCAGCCGAGCCGCGCGTCGATCACGGTGTTGGCGCGCAGGACGGCGGGCGCCAGCAGGCCGCCGGAGAGCGTGAGGCCCTGGCCGGTGTTGACCACCTCGTTGTTGTCCAGCACGGCGACCTGGGCGCCGTCGACCGCCACGCCCAGGCTCTGCGGCTCGAAGCCCTTGGGATTGATGATCCGGTTGCGGCGGACCGCCACGCGCACTCCGCCGCCCCGCGACTGGATCGCGACCCGCACGCCGGTGAAACGGCAGGAAAAGACGCCGAGCTCCGCCGCCTCCTGGGCGACCACGCCGGCGGCCCCGCCGGCAAACGCGCAGCTCCGCACGACGGCATGCGCGCCGCTCAGCGCGGCGACGGCGGCCTTGCCGGCGGGCTTGAACTCGCAGCCGATCAACGTCGCCGTGCCGTTCTCGGCGTAGACGGCGAAGTCGGACGCGGTTTCGAATTGGCAGTCGGCGGCGAAGACCGAACCGCCACGGACGAAGATCCCGACCGTGCTCTTGCCCGCCGGCGCGAGCGTGACATTGCGCAGGGTCAGGTGGCCGCCGTCGAGCACAACCGCCGCCGCGGGCTCCGCGCCCCCGGACAGAATGGTGCCTCCGCCCGCGGCGCCGACGAGCGTCAACGACTTGTTCTGCAGTTGGAACGAGCCGGCGTAAGTGCCCGGTCCGAGCACGAGGGTGGCGCCGTCCGCCGCGGCGGTGACGGCCTGTTGCAGGTCGGTCGACGCAGGCAGCGGATTGCCAGTGGGAGCGGGGCGGGTTCCGGGCTGGTAGCTCTCGATCAGATCGGCGAGTTCGGGGTGGTTCCCGGCCCGGGCGATGTCGGCGGGCGTCTGGCCCTTGGCGTTTTTCGCCGCGGGATCGGCGCCTGCGTCGAGGAGGAGGCGGACGGCTTCCGGTTGCGCCCGTTCCGCCGCCCAATGGAGCGGAGTCACGCCCTCGCCGCCGGCCGCGGGATCAGCCCCGGCATCGAGGAGCGCCTGCATCGTCGCGGGCGTCCCCGTCGCCGTGGCGTAGGACAGCGCGGGAATGAGAAGGTCGTGGGCATGCACGTCGGCCCCGGCGTCGAGCAAGGCCTGCAAGATCTGCACCTCCCCGCGCCGGGCGGCCGCGGAGAGCACGGGCACCTTGTCGACCAGCCGGTTGGGGTCCGCGCCGTGGGCCAGCGCTTCCTTCGCGGCCGCGCCGTCGTCGTTCTTGGCGGTGACGAGCGCCCACAGGGCTTCGTCGGGCGTCGGGGACGCGGCGGGAGCGGCCGCGTTGTCCGCCCGGATGGCGGGTGTCCCGACGAAACCGAAAACGAAGAGGAGGGCGGACCAACGGGCGCGGCTCGTCCAGCCAGACAAAAGGCGGGGCCACAGCGCTGCGCAGGGCGGTGGGGTAAGGGTCACGGCATCCGCGGGGTTGGTCGCGGTTGGGGCGCAGCAATGAGCGCATCCCGAGCCGGTCTGTCAAATGGGAGGGTCAAGTGCCCGATCGGGCAGCATGGGCCGCACCAGATTCTTGGCGGAATGCCGGAACGGGCCCGCGGCCGGCCGGAGCAGCCTCGCCAAGGGCGGGGGATCCGTTTTTACTGGTGGCCGCGCCTTGGAAATGAAGATCGTCGTCCTCGATGGCTACACGCTGAACCCCGGTGACAATCCGTGGGATGAGGTCGCCCGGCTCGGCGACTTCGTGTGCCACGACCGGACGCCCGCGGAGTTCATCGTCCCGCGCGCCCGCGCCGCCGACATCGTGCTGACCAACAAGACGCCCCTCGCCGCGGAGACGCTCGCGCAGCTGCCGGCGCTGAAATTCGTCAGCGTCCTGGCCACCGGCTACAACATCGTCGACGTGGCCGCGGCCCGGGCGCGCGGCGTGCCGGTCGCCAATGTCCCCGTCTATGGCACCGACTCGGTGGCGGAGTATGTTTTTGCGCTGCTGCTGAACTTCTTTCGGCAGCCCCAGCGGCACAGCGACCTCGTGCGCCAGGGCGAGTGGGCGCGCGCGGCCGAGTGGACGTTCTGGCGCACCCCGCTGACCGAGCTGGCCGGCCGGACGCTCGGCATCGTGGGCTTCGGGCGCATCGGGCGGCGTGTCGGCGAAATTGCCGCGGCTTTCCGGATGCGGGTTTTGGCGAGCGATCCCGCCCACGTCGACCCGCCGCCGTATCCGTTCGCCTGGCGCGAGCTGCCGGAGCTGTTCGCCGAGGCCGATGCGGTCACGCTGCACTGCAATCTGACTCCGGCCAACCGCGGGATGGTGGACCGCGCGCTGCTCGCCCGCATGAAGCCGGCCGCCTTTCTGATCAACACGGCGCGCGGGCCGCTGGTCAACGACGCCGATCTGGCGGACGCGCTGCGACAGGGCAGGATCGCGGGCGCCGCGCTCGACGTGGTGTCGGTCGAGCCGATCCCCCCGGACAATCCGCTGCTCCAGGCGCCCAACGTCACCCTGACGCCGCACATCGCCTGGGCCACGCTCGCGGCGCGGCGGCGGTTGATGCAGGCGACGGCCGCGAACATCGCGGCGTTTCTCGCGGGCCGGCCGGTGAATGTCGTCAACTGACGTGGCGGGGATGCCGCGCCCACGCCGGAGCGATGGGCCGGGCCGGCCGGATGCCCAGCCTGCGGCCGGTCAACGAGTTGACGCGGCGGCGGCCATGCGGCCGTCCCCTTAAGGTTTGCCCCCGGTGCACGGCCGGCCTTAGCTTGTCGGTCCTTTTCGATGCCGGGCCTCTCCACCGATCTGTGCGTTTTGGGCGCGTTGCTCCTGGCCAACGGCGTGTTTGCCCTGGCGGAGACCGCGATTGCCACCGCCCGCAAGGGCCGGCTGCGCGAGCTGGCCGAGGAGGGCGACGAAAAGGCGGAGACGGCGCTCGAGCTGGGCGCGGATGCCGCGCATTTTCTTTCGACCATGCGGGCGTGGCTGATGCTGTGCACCGTGGTGGCCGGCGTCATCGGAGGCGCGGCGCTCGTGGGGCGGGCCGCCACGTGGCTGGAGCGCTTCCCGGTGGCGGCGCCGTGGTCCCGTTACCTCGGCTTCGTGGTCGTGGCTGCCGGCATCGCGTTCGTCGGCGTCGTGCTGGGCGAGTTGATTCCGCGGCGCATCGCGCGCAGCCGGCCGGAGGCCGTGGCGCGCCTCGTGGCCGGCCCGCTCGAGATCCTGTTTCTGGCCGGGTCGCCGGTCATCCGCGTCCTGAATGCCGCCTTCGATCTGGTGCTCAAGCCGTTCGGCCTGGCGCGCCAGCGCGAGGCGCCGGTGACGGACGAGGAGGTGAACATCCTGATCGAGCAGGGGCTCAAGGCGGGGGTGTTCCACAAGGCGGAGAAGGAGATGGTCGAGGGCGTGCTCGGGCTCGACCAGCTCCCGGTCACCGCGATCATGACCCCCCGGCCGAAGATCGTCTTCATCAACATCGAGGACTCCGACGAGGTCAACTGGCGCAAGATCGTCGCCAGCGGGCACTCGCATTTTCCGGTCTACCAGGACAACCGCGACCAGGTGCTGGGCATGGTGGCGGTGAAGGCCCTCTGGGCCCACGCCGCCATCGGCATCCCGACCAGCCTCAAGAACCTGCTCACGCCGCCGCTCGTCGTGCCCGAGACCATGAACGGCGTGCAGCTCCTCGAGACCTTCAAGAAATCGGGCCGGCACGCCGCCCTCGTCGCCGATGAGTTCGGCAGCATCCAGGGCATGGTCACCCTGATCGACGTGCTCGAGGCGATTGTCGGCGACCTGCCGGCGCAGGGGCGGCGCGACCAGCCCGAGGCCCGGCAGCGCGACGACGGCTCCTGGCTCATCGATGCCACCCTCGCGATCAAGGAGCTCAAGGAGGTGCTGCACCTCGACGAGCTGCCGCAGGAGGCGGAGGCCGACTACCAGACGCTGGGGGGACTGGTGATGACCCAGTTCGGCCGCATTCCCTCGGCGGGCGACCATTTCGACTGGGGCGGCTGGCGGTTCGAGGTGGTCGACATGGACCGGCACCGCGTCGACAAGGTGCTGGTGAGCCGGCTGCCCCCGCCGGCCGCGGAAGCCGCGGCGATTTGAACGGCGGGAAGGGAAAAGACCGCGGACCGCGCCGCGACGGCGCGCGTCAGGCGCCGAGTTCCTTCAACGCCTTCAGCACGTCGGCCGCCTGCTGCTTCGTCGAAGCCTTGAGGTCGCGCCAGACGATCTTGCCCTCCTTGTTGACGAGGAAGGACTGCCGGTGCGCCAGCTCACCCATCGCCGGCACCGACATGGTCGGCACGCCGAACGCATTGATGACCGTGTGGTCGTGGTCCGCGATCAACGTGAAAGGGAAATGGTATTTGTCCTTGAAGGCCTTCTGGGCCGTCACCTCATCCGTGCTCACTCCGATGACGGTCACGCCCTTGTCGGAGAGGTCCTGGTAGGCGTCGCGCAGACTGCAGCCCTCGGCGGTGCAACCCGGCGTGTCTGCCTTGGGAAAGAAATAGACGAGGGTGAAGCCCTTCTTGTAGATCGTTCCGAGGTCGATCTTGTCGCCGGTCTCCGTCACCCCGGTCACGGTCGGAGCCGCCGCGCCCACGGCGAGCGGCTCCGCCCGGGCGGTGGTGAACAGTGAAAAGAGCCCCATGGCGCTCACGAAACCAAGGAAAGTGCGCATGGCAAACCGGTAACCGGGATGGCTGGATTGGCAAGCGGGCCGGGTAGAAAACGACTGCCGGTTCCAGGTGCCGGGCCGTGAAGGCAGGGCGCTTTACCTGTCCGCCGAAGCCTCCCGGAAATTGGCAACTCCCGCCCCAAGGGGGAAGGCGCAGGCTGGATCCCTGACGCGCCGGTCGATCAATCAGAGCTATTCAGTTTCGCCACCAGCGGCGGCAGTTCGCGCAGGGTCTTGAGCTGGAAGAAACGGCCGGCGGCCGCCGCCGGGGGCGCGGAGGTGGCGCGCTCCGCGGACCAGAGCAGGGGGTACGGCACCAGCGCGGCGCAGGCGCCGAGGTCGAGGGCGGGCAGGATGTCGGACTTGAGCGAGTTGCCCACCATGAGGAATTCCGCGGGCCGGATGTCGCAGCGGCGCAGGACGCGCGCGAAGGTCGCGGCGTCCTTCTCCGCCACGATCTCGATGTGCCGGAAGTGCGGGCCCAGGCCGGATTTCGCCAGTTTGCGCTCCTGGTCGCGGAGGTCGCCCTTGGTCACGAGCAGCAGCGGGTGGGTCCGCGCGAGCAGGGGCACGACTTCCGCCGCGCCGGGCAGCAGCTCGACGGGGTGGTTCAGCATTTCCTTCGCGTAGGCGATGATCTCGCGGATTTCCGCGGCGCGGATGTCGCCGCCGCTGAGCTCGATCGCGGTCTCGATGCAGGAGAGGGCGTGGGCCTTGATCCCGTAGCCGTAGAGCTCGAGGTTGCGGATCTCGGTGTCCAGCAGCCGGCGGTCAACGGTGGCGGCGTCGTGCCAGCGGGCGAGAAGGGTGCGGTATTTCTCGTGCGTCGCCTCGAAGATCGATTCGTTGTGCCACAGCGTGTCGTCCGCATCGAATCCGATCGTCGTGATCATGCGGCGAGGGAAAACCGCGGCGGACGCCGGTTCAAGAAGCAAGAGGAATGCGGCCGAACGCGGCCAATCGCACGGCGGGCGGGACCCGGTCCTTGCGTCTTGCATCGTCGCCCGCGGGGGCGGGGATCACGGGTCGCCGGGTTCCCTGGTTCCACCGTTTTTTGGAAAAAACTCCGCCATGGGTTCCCGGCGGAACTTTTCCGGGGGCGGGGGGTAGACCAAAGATGTCCGCCCGCCATGGGCGGACGCAAACCACGAAACCCATGACTCAGAAAATCACCATGAAATCCGTCCTGTTCGTCCTCGCCACGCTGGGGCTCGCCGTCGGGGCCCGGGCCCAGAGTGCCGCGACCAACGCGCCGGCGTCGCCTCCGGCCTCGTCGGCGTCGACGGCGCCGACCGAGCCGGGCGACATCAGCCGCGGGCTGCTCGGGCAAACCTACGCCGGGTTCACCTACACCTACACCGACATCCGGCACACTTCGATCAACAGCCAGGGCCTGCGCTTTGAATACAACATGCCGCTGAACGTCGGCTTCGACGCGAAGTTCACCTACGACGGCGCGCGCAGCGAGCCGTTCGCCGGCACCCGCAACACCTCGCAACTGCTGGAGGCCAGCGCGATCGCGTTCATGCCGCAGTACAGCGGGATCAAGCCCTTCATCGAGGTCGGCGGCGGCTGGCTCTGGACCAGGACCGCCGGCGACACCGACAGCTCGTTTGCAGGGCGGCTCGGCACGGGCGCCGAGTTTCAGCTGACCCCGGCCTTCGTGCTCCGGCCCTACCTCGACTACACGCACTCCGGCGTGCTCGAGTCGGACCATCGCTGGAACTACGGCGTCAAGGCGAACTACTGGGTGATGGACCAGTGGGGCGTGAGCGCCGGGCTGGACCGCGACAACCATCAGAACATGGGCTACTCCGCCGGCATGAACTTCCGGTTCTGACCGCGGACGCCCGCGACGACCCTTCGGGCCCTGACGCCCGGCTGCGCGCCGGCGTCAGGGCCTTTTCCTGCCGCCGCGGACCCGCCGGCCGGAGGCGGCCGGGCCTCACCGGGGGTGCAGCCAGCGCTCAATCCAGACGGTCGCGAACTGCGTGAAGAGGACCGAGAAGGTGAACAGGTAGAGCCCGACGCTGATCCGGATCTCGCCGATGGCGGCGGATTTCATCGTGACAATGAGGATGGCGACAACGAACACGTCGAGCATCGACCATTTGCCGAGGCGCTCGACGCGGTGGTGCAGCCGCCGGAGCCGCGCCAGGTCGTGCTCGCGCTCCAGCCAGATCACGCTGAGGAGGCTGAGCTTCACCACCGGAAACACAATCGTGAAGAGGGTCAGGATCAGGAAGAGGAAGTACTCGTGCTCCTCGAACAGGGTGATCAGTCCGCCGACGACGGACACCGCATCGCGGAACACCCACAGCTTGGTCACCGTGAAAAACGGGAAGAAGATGCCGAGGGCGAAGAGGAGCAGGGCCGCGACCAGCAGCCCCGGCGCCCCGTGGCGCCGGGCGTACTCGCGGAACGAAACCCTGGCTTTGGCGGCGTCCGTCATCCCGGCAACAAACGCAGGACCCGCGGCGGGGCAAGGGGGAAGCTCCGGGCGGCGAACCCGGAACGCCGCGGCGGCTTCGGGATAAGCCGCCCTCCTGAACACGGATCTCAAGCAAAGGGTAGGGCGCGTTATCCCTAACGCGCCGATCTCGGAATGCGGCGGCGGCTTAGGGATAAGCCGCCCTACCTCGGTTCGAATCAGTCCGGGTGGGGCGCGTTATCCCCCGGCCTGAGCTCGCCGAGGGCCTAACGCGCCGACCGGGTCACGAATCGCGGCCTATTCCAACCCCGCCACCTTCAGGTCGGCCGGGTAGTCGACGGAGAACTTCAGCGGGATCTCGCGCTTCTCGCCGGGCTTGAGGTCGAGGCGCCACACCAGCTTGCCGTCCTCCTCGCGCG
>JBAIXJ010000551.1:0-1524 GCA_037916645.1 Opitutales bacterium
GCCTGCTGCAGGGCGGCGGACAGCGCCATGGAGAAGCAGCCGGCATGGGCGGCGCCGATCAGTTCCTCGGGATTGGTGCCCCGGCCGTTCTCGAACCGGGTGCCGAACGAATACTGCGCGTCCTGGAGGACCGTGCTTTCGGTGGAGATCGTGCCCCGGCCGGATTTGAGATTGCCCAGCCAGACGGCGGATGCGGTGCGTTTCATGGAGGCGAGGCTAGCGGCGGAAATGGTGGCGGCAAGTCCCTCGCGCCGCCGCTCCGCCGCGGGTGGACTTTACAGGGCGGTTTTCCGGGTTACCGTTCCGCCATGGTGCTGCCCCCTTGCCCCCTGCGCCTGCAGTCCTCCTTTGTTTGGAAAAACCTCCTGGCCGGCACGATCATGCTCACGATCGGCGTGGCCGCCGCGGTCGGCTACGCCTGGTGGCAGTACGACTCGGTCGGCGAACTCGTGGACCAGACGCGGGTGTGGCGGGCCGGCGTGCCGGCGCCGCAAACCGAGGTCAAGGGCGAGGTGACGACGAACCGGTTCGTCTTCCGCAGCTACGACCTCAACGTCCGCTTCGTGGACCAGAAGGGCGCCCTTCACGAGGGCAAGCTGACGTTCGACACCCTCGGCGGCGAGGTCGACCAGAAGCGCGACCCGGCGGTACATTACTTGGAAAACGCGCCCGACCGCTTCGCGCTGTCATGGGCGATGGACGTCACCACTAGCCGGTGGGTCGCCGTCGTCTTCATGGCGGTGGTCGGCGTCGGCCTGGTCGGCGGGTCATTCGGTTACATTGGCTGGCTTTGCCTGCGGCGGCTCGCCGACGCCCGGCGGTGCGCGGCGCGATCCGACGAGGTAATAGTCCGGATCACGAAGGTCGTGGCGCAGATGGTCCACGGCCGGCAGGCGGGCACCACCTACCATTTCGAGGGCCAGACCGTCGACGGACGGACCGTCGCGGGCAAGGCCGTGATGCAAAAGAACCAGGAGCCGCTGTTCGCCGACGCCGCGCGGCAGACGATCGTGGCGCTCGTGCCCCCGGAGAACCCGAAGCGGGCCGTGGTCCTGCGGCAGGACTTCCATCCGTTCCAGCTGACCGCCGACGAACAGGCGCAAGCCCGGGCGGCAATCGCGCGAGGCGCGATGGCGCACGGCTGAACGCGCCCGGGGCTGGGTCGGTCTGTCCGGCGCGTCGTGAGACGGCGCGCGCAAGATCGGGGCCGTGTCGCAAAGAACCTCGGCCCATACCTTCAACATTGTAGGCCCGCCCGGTGGGCGGGCTGCCCGGCCGGCGGCCGGGCCTACAGGGGTATTCGATTCCTTGACCCGCTCTTTAAGCGCAACGGCTGGTGAGCGTGCGGACCGGGTTCCGCCTGCGCGCCGGGTTCAGGCCGGCGGCCCGCCTATTCGGCCGCGGTGTCGAAATGCAGGATGGGACCGCGGCCGGCCGGATCTTCCGACGCGTAGATGGTGCCTGCCATCGCCCCCAGCGGGCGGATCAACAAGCCCGTGGTCCGCCCGTCGAGGAGCCGCTGCA
>JBAIXJ010000552.1:0-7957 GCA_037916645.1 Opitutales bacterium
GCGCCGCCGAGGACCACGAGGACGAGCGCGAGCCCAAGCCCGAGGACCAGGCCGAGCCCGAGCTGGGCGCCCGCCTGCCGCAGGATCATCCGGAAGATCATGGCCGCGTCGGCCCCGAGGGCCATGCGGATGCCGTACTCGTTGATCCGGCGGTTGACCGCGAAGGACATCACCCCGTACAGGCCCACCGCGGCGAGGAGCATGGCGACGCCGCCGAAGATCGAGAAGAGCGTCGCAAGCAGCCGGTTCTGGGCGAGCGCCTCGTCGATCAGCCGGTCGGCGGTGTTGACGAGATAGATCGGCTGGTGCCGGTCGAGCTGCGCCATCGCCTGCCGCAGCGGTTCGGCCCAGGTGGCCGGCGCGCCGCCGCGGCCGCGCACGACGATCGTGACCCAGCGTCCCGGCGCCTGCGCGAGCGGCACGAAGATGCCCGCGCCGTCGGAGCGGCCGTCGTAGGGTCCCTGCATTCCCGTGTCCGGCGCGACCCCGACGATCGTGAGCCAGGGGCCGAGGACGTTGTTGCCCTGGGGCAGGCGGATCCGGCGGCCGACGGGATTGTCGGTCGGGAAGTGCCGGCGCACGAAGGCCGTGTTGACGATGGCCACCGGCGGCCGGTCAAAAGCGTCGGCGGAACTGAAGTCGCGGCCGTCAACCAGCTTCAGGCCGAGGGCGGCAAAGTAGCCGTCGCTCACGTTCTCCACCGCGGCGACCGGCCGCGAGCGCTCATCCGCCACCGGCTGGCCGTCGACGTCGTACGCCCCGTTGTTGGAGATCGCGAGGCGGAACCGCGTGGTGAGCGCGGCCGCCGCGAAATGCGGATCGGCGCGCAGTGTCCGGAGCGTGCGTTCGAAGAACTGCCCGAGGGCCTGCGGCGTCGGATGGTCGGCCTGAAAAAGCGTCATGCGGGCGGTGAGCACCGCCGCCGGATCGTAGCCCCAGTTGATGCGCTGCTGGTTGTTGATCGAGCGGATCATGAACGTCGCGACGACGAGCAGGGCGGTGGTCAGCGCGATCTGGAGGATGACGAGCCCGCGGATGATGAGGTTGGTCCGGCGGCCGGTGCCGCCGCGCCCGCCCTCCCGCAGCAGGTCGAGGGGATTGCTGCGCGACGCCAGCCACGCCGGCACAATGCCGGACAGGATGCCCGCGGCGACGGTGAGGAGAATGGTCAGCACGAGCACGCGTCCGTCGAGGTTGAAGGTCACCCACGACGGCGGCGGCGCGCGGAGGGTGCGGGCCTGCTGGAGGAGCCCGTCGGCGGCCCAGAGCGCGAACAGCGTGCCCCCCACCGCCCCGGCGGCGGCCAAGACCAGGCTCTCGACGAGCATCTGGCGCAGGAGGCGCCCGCGGGTGGCGCCGAGCGCGCTGCACACCGCGAGGTCCCGCGTCCGCCGCGTGGCGCGGGCGAACTGCATGTTCATCACGTTGACGCAGGCGATGAGCAGCACCACGACCACCGCCGCGAGCATGAGGTAGAGGATCTGACGCAGCTGCGTGCCGACGAAGGTCTCGGCGAACGGCGCGATCTGCGCGGCGCCGAGATTCCCGTTCGTGTCGGGGAACTCGGCCGCGAACCGCCGGGCGGAGGCGTTGAACTCGGCCGCCGCCTGGTCGGCGGTCACGCCGGCCTTCAGCCGGCCGAGGATGGCGCCCCCGAAGGTCTGCGGGTCGTTGCGCGGCAGCGGCGTGAACTCCTGGAACGCCGGCCCCCAGATCTGCTCGTTCAGCGGGAAGCTGAAGCCGGGCGGCATCACGCCCACGATCGTGCCGGCGCGGCCGTTGATGTGCACGGGCAGGCCGATGATGTCGGCCGCACCCCCGAAGTCGGTCTGCCAGACCTGGTGGCTGATGATGACCGCCTTGGCGGCGCCGGGCTGGTCGTCCGCCGCGGTGAAGTCGCGGCCGAGCAGCGGCGCGACGCCGAGTGTGCGGAAGAAGTTGTGAGTGATGTAGACGCCGCCGTAACGCCGCGGGACGTCCTGATACGTGACGTTGATGCTCAGGCGCGCCCCGTAGAGGGCGAGTTCCTCGAAGGACTGCTGCCCGGCCCGCCAGTCGAGATAATCGGCGACGCTGGCGCCCCCGATCGGCCGGTTCCGCCGCGTGTCCACGAGACTGACGGCCATCAGCCGCTCCGCGTGCGGAAAAGCCGGCGGCCGGAGCATCAGGCCGTTGACGACGCTGAACATGGTCGCCACGCCGCCGATCCCGACGGCCAGCACCAGCACGGCGAGGGCCGAAAACGAGCGCTCCTTGAGCAGGGCGCGCCGGGCGTATTTGAGGTCGGCGAGCACGGGGAGAGTAGCGAGTAGCGAGCAGCGGGTAGCGAGTAGTAAGTGGGAAGAGGCGTCCGGCGTCGGAGGGGATGGAGGTGTGCGCGCCGTTCAAAGGTTGGAATCAAGATGCTCGCTTCTCGCTACTGCCGGGTCATTCCGCCCGCAATGCCTCCACGGGGTTGACGCGGGCCGCGCGGCGCGCGGGCAGCCAGCAGGCCAGGGCGACCACGGCGGCGAGGGCCGCCGCACCGGCGAGGTAGTACGCCGGGTTCAGGAGATCGACGTCCGCCAGCATGGCTCGCAGCCCGTAGCTGAGGGCCGCCGTGCCGAGCATCCCGGCCGCCCCGCCGGCGACCAACCAAGGCACGGCCTGCCGCAACACGAGGCGGACGATGTCCGCGGCCGCCGCGCCGAGGGCCAGGCGCACTCCGATCTCGCGCGTCCGCTGGCGGGTCTGGAAGGCGAGGGTGCCGTAGATGCCGATCGCGGCCATCAGCAGCGCCGCGGCCATGAACGACTGGATCAGCACCAGCCGGGCGCGGCGGTCGCGGCCCGCCTCCGTCACAAGCTCGGCCATCGTCCGCACCCGCGACAGCGCCAGGTCGCGGTCCAGCGCCGCCAGCTCCCGCTCCAGCGCGGGCACCAGCCGTTGCGCCGCGAAGGCCGAGCGCACCACCAGGTAGGCGGTGTTCCGCGGATTCCACGCGTAGGTGAAATACATCTCGGGTGCGGCCGGCGCCCCGGGATCCCCTTGGCGGACGTCGTCCACCACGCCCACGACCCGGGCGGTCCAGTAGGTCGTCGCGCTGTTGCTCCGCACCGCCCGGCCGAGCGGATCCTCGCCCGGCCAGTAGAGGCGGGCGAACGTGCGGTTGACCACGATGCCGGTGCCGTCCGGCCCCACCCGCGCCGGATCGGTCGACCCGTCGGTCGGCGCCAGCAGGCGTCCCCGCAGCAGCGTCAGGCCCATCGCCGCAAAATAGCCGGGCGAGACAAACGATTGTTCGACTCCCGGCCGGGTGATCGTCGCGTCGTAGCGCTCGCCGTCGACGAGCACCGAGGTCGGATTTCCGCCGCGCAGCGGCAGCTTGGACGTGACGGCTGCCCCGGTGACCCCGGGCTGGGCCCGCAGGCGCTCGAGGAGGCGGTCCCAGAACGCCGCCCGGTCCACGGTGCGGGTGTAGGGGGTCCCGCGGATGGTCACCTCGCCCGAGACCACGAACTCGGACGCCAGCGGGCGGTTGATGCCGCTCGCATTCCGGTAGCTCACGAGCAGCAGCACGGCGCCGTTGGCGAGGAGAAGCGCCACGACCACCTGGGCCGAAACCAAAACCTGCAGCAGGCGATGGCGGGTCCGCGAACCCGCCTGGGTTGTGCCGCCCTCCTTGAGGGCTTCGACGACCTGGGTTTTCGCCGCCATCCACGCCGGCGGCAGCGCCGCGCCCACCGCGGCGATTAGCGTCAGCAGCAGCGCGCCGCCGAGGACGGCTCCGTCGACCGACACGGCGACCGCGTGCGTGCTGGCCGCCGGGAAAAGATTCGCGAGGACCCCCGTCCCGAAGCCGGCCAGCGCGCATCCGGCCGCGCCGCCCAACGCGCACACGAGGATGCTTTCCACCAGGGCGAGCCGGACAAGCCGGGCGCGGCTGCCGCCGAGCGCCAGCCGGACGGCGTACTCCGCTTGCCGGCCCGCGCCGCGCGCGAGGAACAGGATGGCCAGGTTGGCGCAGGCGACGAGCAGGACGAGGCCCGCGGCGGCGGAGACGAGCGCCAGCCGCGCCGCCGAGCGGCCGGCAAGTTCGGCGGCGATGGGCCGGGCGAGGAATTCCAGGCGGCGGGACCGGTCCGGCTCCGCGGCGGCGATCCGCCCGGCGACGACCTTCAGCTCAGCGTTCGCCTGCGCGAACGTGACCGCCGGTTTCAACCGCCCCACGGCATGCAGGAAGCGGCTGGCGCGGGCATAATGGTCGTCGGTCAGGTCGAGCGGGACCCAGAGATCGATCGGCGTGGCGCCGGTCGCCGGCGAATGGAATTCAAAGTTCGCCGGCGCGACCCCGACCACCGTGTAGCTCCGGCCGTTGAGCCGGATCGCCCGGCCGATGATGGCCGGGTCGGCGCCAAAGCTCCGCGTCCAGCACGCGGCGCTGAGCACGGCCACGGGCGCGGCGGCAGCCGGCTCGTCCGACTCGGTGAGCCAGCGGCCGAGCGCCGGCGCCAGGCCGAGCGCGCGCAATGCGCCGGCGCTGCACTGGATCCCCTGGACGGTCTCGGACGGTTCGCCCCCGAGATTGAACCGCGCCGGCTGGAAGGCGCCGCTTTCCGCGAGGGAGGCGGCTGCGGCGCGGACGTCGCGGAAATCCGGCGCCGACCACAGCCCCGTGTCGAACGCGGCGTCGCTGATGCACCAGAGCTGGGCCACGCGACCGGCGTCGGGATACGGGAACGGCGCCAGCGCGTGCGCCTTGAATACGCTGAGGAACGCGGTATTCCCGCCAATGCCGAGCGCGAGAAGCGAAATGGCCACAGCGGCAAAGCCGGGGGACTTGGCAAGGTGTCGGATGGCGAATCTCAGATCGGCGATCATGGGAAGTGGCGAGTGGGAAGAGGGATTGGCGAGTCCGAGGTCGGTTCCTGGTCGAGGTTCAGAATCGCAAATGCTCGATCCCCCCAACTCGCCATCAAACCTCGATGAAGCCGGAACGTTTCAGCAGCCGCAGCATCTGGGTCTCCTTGGTGCCCGGTTTGAGGTTCCGGCCGACCCAGGCCCTGAAGTACCAGTCGAGGTAGTGCGGGTAGCCCTGCTTGTCCCAGTCGGTGTTCAGTCCGAGGTGCCGTTCCTTGTCGTCGTACTGGCGGATGAGGTCATCCACCTCGGCCTTGGTGGGGGTGTGGTATTTCCCCTCGTGGATCACGCCGAGGCCGTCGAGGCGCCCCGTCCGGTAGGCGGGCTCGCGGTCGGCGTAGCCGAGCACGAGCGCGAGGAGCGGGAAGCAGTGCGTGGCGGGCAGGTCGAGCAGCTTCCAGTGCCGCTCGATGTCGCCGCGGTGGACGCCGTTCGTGAGCAGGGAGTCGACGCCGAGCGACCGGGCGGCGATCACCGCCGTCTGGACGACGAGCAGCGTGTTGATCGCGGCGTTGACGAAGTCGACGACCGTGCCGGGCTGATAGTCGTAGCCAAGCGCGGCGGCGGTGGCCTTCATCCGGTTGTAGTCCGCGCAGAACAGCAGCAGGCAGGATCCCGCGTAGCCGCACAGATCCTTCATCATCTGCGGATCCTTCACCACGATGATGGAGTAGCTCTGGTTGTTGGAGGCGCCGGCGGCGCGGACGCTGGCGCGCAGGATGGTCTGCAGCGTCTCGTCCGGGATCGTCCGGTCGGCGAAGTTGCCGTGGGTCGACCGCAGGCGGTGGATCGTCCTGAGGGTCTCGTTGTCGGTCGTGGCCGGGGCGGGGTCGGTGCCGGCCGCGCGGGAGCGGGGCGCGAGCAGGAGCAGGGCGCCGCCGGCGAGCGCGGTCCGGCGCAGGAAAGCGCGGCGGGAGGATCCAGAGTCGTGTGAGAGCGGAGTTCTTGGGGAGTTCTTCATGACTGAAACTGGACTTGAGGGTTCAGATGCTCGCTACTCGCTACTCGATGCTCGCTGCTGGTGATCATTCCGCGCGGAGCGCGATGACCGGGTCGACGCGGGTGGCGCGGCGGGCGGGGAACCAGGTCGCGAGAAAGGCGACCGCGGCAATCGCCAGGGTCGTGACGACGACCATGGAGTAATTCTGGGCGATGATCAGGCCGAGGCTTGGACGAAGGGCCATGCCGAGCACGTACGATCCCACCGCCCCGAGCAGAAGTCCGACCAGCGTCAGCCAGAAGCTCTGGCGCAGGACGATGCGCAGCACATCG
Source organism: Opitutales bacterium (assembly GCA_037916645.1). Classification (GTDB taxonomy): domain Bacteria; phylum Verrucomicrobiota; class Verrucomicrobiia; order Opitutales; family Opitutaceae; genus Fen-1467. Next base: position 6,172 of record JBAIXJ010000552.1, read on the forward strand.
CCCGGCCGCGCGCCCAGCGCGATGCGGATGCCGAACTCCGACGTGCGCTGGCTGACGTTGTGGGAGACGATGCCGTAGAGGCCGACGCTGGCCAGCGCGAGGCCGAGCAGGGCGAAGGCCAGCAGGACGCCGTTGATCACGACGACATTGTGCAGGAACAGGTCGCGCATGTCCTGCACGGTCCAGACGAAGCGGGCCGCCACGTCGGGCGAGACCTCAGCCACCGCGCGGCGGAGGTCGTTGGCGAAGTGGCCGGGATTCGGTCCCCGGACGGCGACCTGGAACCACGCCCACGGGCCGTGCGTCATGGTGGTGTAATACTGCATGCGCGTGGTGGGCTCGGTGAAGGCGATGGGATCCTCCGCATCGGCGACCACGCCGATGATCTCGCGCCAGACCACCTTGCCGTCGCCCCCCTTGACCCCGAGGCGGCGGCCGATCGCGCTGCCCGTGGGCCAGAAATGCCTCGCCAGCGACTGGTTGATGACCGTCTGTTCGGGCGACGTGAAGGCGACGTTTTCGGGGAAGGTCCGTCCTTCGAGGAGACGGATGCCGAGCGTCTTGAAGAAGCCCGGCGTGACCAGGAACGCGATGCCCTTGGGGAAAGTGTTGCCCGCCACGTCCTGGCCGTCGATCAGGATGTCGTTGACCGAGCCGCCGCCCGCGATCGGGAACATCGAGGCCAGGGTATAGGCCTGGATGCCGGGGATGGCGCCGAGGCGGGCGGCGAGGGCATCCTGGAAGGCGCGGCGTTTTTCCGCGGTCTCGTAGATCCGCTCGTCGATCTGCACGTTCGCCGTGAGGATGGACTCGCTGTCCCAGGAGGGCCGGGCGGTGAGGGTGCGGTTGAGACCCTGGATCATCATCCCCGCCACGGCCAGCAGGGTGAGGGAAAGCGCGACCTGGCCGACGACCAGCACGCGCCGGATCCAGCCCTGGTGGCGCCCGCCGGTGGAGCCGCGCGCCTGCTGCTTGAGCGCGGCGTTGACGTCGGTGCGCGCCGCGAGCCACGCCGGGATCAGGCCGAAGCCGAGGCCGGCGAGAATGGCGACGCCCGCGGTGAACGCCACCACCCGCCCGTCGATCGGCATGACGAGGGTGGAGGTGAAGCCCAGCCGGATGTTGCGCCCGATGAGGTCGTTGCTCCAGCGGGCGATCAGCAGGCCGAAGGCCCCCCCGGCGACCGAAAGAACGAGGGATTCCGTCAGCTGCTGCTTGATCAGCGTCCAGCGCGTGGCGCCGAGCGCGGTGCGAATGGCCAGGTCGCGCAGGCGGGATGCCGCGCGGGCCATCTGCAGGTTGGCGAGGTTGGCGCAGGCCAGGGCCAGGATGGCCGCGGCGAGGCCGAGCTGAAGGACGATGATCGCCACGTTGGCGGAGCCGCCGACGCGCCCGGCCAGTTGGGCCCGAAAGTGGTAATTAAGATAGAAACGCGGGTTCTCCTTGGCCCAGCGTTCGGCCACGGGCGCAAGGGCGGCCAGGGCTCGCAGCAGGGGCACACCGGGCGCCAGCCGCAGCAGGAGAGCCGCCTCGCGGCGGTCCCGGCCTTCCTGCTGCTCCTTCGAAAAGACGAGCGGGCGGAAGTACTGGCCCTCGCCGAACATGAAGGGTGCCGAGTAGCTTTTCGGCAAAACGCCAATGATGGTGAAGATGCGGCCGCTGATGCGCAGCGTCTGGCCGAGCACCTCCGGTTTGGCGCCAAAACGCTTGCGCCACATGTCCTCGGTCAGCAGCACGACGGTGTCGCGACCGGGGACGCATTCCTCGGCGGTAAACACGCGGCCGA
>JBAIXJ010000553.1:0-5928 GCA_037916645.1 Opitutales bacterium
TGCTGGCCGACGGGCTGGAGGTGTGGGGGACCTCCCGCCGCGCCGACCGCCTGCCGGCGCGGCAGCGGTTCCACGGCGTGGTCCTCGACCTGGGCGACGGCGCCGCCGCGGAACGGGTTTTTCTCGAAGCGGAGCAGGCCGCGGGCGGGTTCGACATCGTGATCAACAACGCGGGCTACAGCGTCTTCGGCGCCTTCGGCGACACCGACTTTGAGCTCTGGCAGCGCCAGCTGGAGGTCATGCTGGTCAACACGGCGCGCCTCGCCCGCGCCGCGCTGCGGGGCATGCGGGCGCGGGGCCGCGGCGCCCTCGTCAACGTGTCTTCGATGGCGGCTGAATTCCCGCTGCCGTTTCAGAGCGCCTACAACATGGTCAAGGCCGGGCTGTCGGCCCTGAGCGAGAGCCTGATGGTCGAGGTGGCCGGCACGGGGGTCGTCGTCATCGATTTCCGGCCCGGCGACTACCGGACGGACATCGACGGTTCCATGCACCGAGCGCCGGAATCCTTCACGCCGCGGATGGCGCGCGTCTGGGCGGCCTTTACCCACATGATGCGCACCGGTCCGGCGCCGGCCCACGCCGCGGCGGCGCTGCGCGGGGCGCTGCAGACGCGCCGCAGCGGCACCGTGCGCACCGGGCGCCTCTTCCAGACCCGGGTGGCCCCGCTGCTTGTACGCCTGGCGCCGCGTTCGCTGATCCGCGCCATCGAAGCACGGTATTTTCACTCGGCGCCATGACCAATCCCCCCTTGAGGGTTCTTGTCCTCACGTCGAGCACCGGGGGCGGCCACGATGCCCGGGCCCAGGCGTTCGCCGAATGGTGCTTTCAGCTCTACCGGTATGACGTCGACGTCCGGATCGAGCAGATGCTGGAGGAATCCTCCGGCCTCTACCGCGGCGGCGTGCGCTTCTACAATTGGATCCAGCGCCGTTCGCCCTGGATGCACAAGGCCTTCTACACGGTGGTCGAGGGCCTCAGCCTGCTCAACCGCCGCACGGTGACGTTCGGGCGCCGCCACTACGAGCGGGTGCTGCGCGAGTATCACCCGCACCTCGTCTTCAGCGTGCACGACTGCCTCAACCGCGGCTATTTCCAGCTCGCCCGCAAGCTGCTCGGGCCGCAGCACATCCGGTGCGCCACGTACTGCGGCGAGTTCTCGGGCGGCTGGGGCTACAGCTGGAACTGGGTCGAGCCGACTGTGGACCTCTATTTCTCGCGCACCCCCACGGCGAGCGACTTCGCCGTGAAGCTGGGCCTGCCGCCGGGCAAGGCCCGCGTCCGCGGCCACCTCATGCAGCCGCGGTCCTACCTCGAAGTCTTCAGCGCCGAGCAGCGACGGCGCTACCGGGAGAAGAAGCTCGGCCTGAAGGGCGACCGTTTCACGGTGTTTCTCGCGACCGGCGCCAACGGGGCCAACAACCATTTCGAGCTGCTGCCCGCGCTGGTGCGCCACGCGGACCGGGTCCAGGCAATCGTCATCTGCGGGCGCAACCACCACACCTACAACGAACTCATCCACTGGCGCGCCCAGCACCCCGAGTTCACCTGCTTCATCGACAGCTTCTCGGATGTCATGCACCTGCTGATGCAGGCCAGCGACGCCATCGTGACCCGGGGCGGCACCACCACCTGCGCCAAGGCCCTGCATTTCAAGTGCCCGATCGTCTTCAACACGTTCGGCGGCGTGATGCCCCAGGAGCGGCTGACGGTGAAGTTCTTCCGCAACGGCGCCGGCTCGCGGCTCGTGCAAAACGGCGCGCAGTTCCGCGCGTTGATCGATGAGTGGATGGCGGACCCCGCCTCGTACCAGCGCGTGCGGGAGGATTTCCTCCGGCTCCGCTACGAGGAGGATCCCACCGTGATCATCGAGGAGATCGTCGGCCTGGCGGAGGAGGTCGCCGGCGTCAAATTGGTGCGCCAGCCCTTCCCGCCGCCTTCGAACGGCAACGGGACCAACCCGGGGATCTGAGATCGCCCGTGGGCGGCGGCCGTTGGGGGGCCGGGGGTGGAACCGCAGGCGCAGGGCTGGGTCTATCGGCGCGCAGAAAAGGAAAGGGGGAGGAGCATGATGGGGCGCGCCAAGATTCAATCACCAGTGTTTGAGAAGGGGGATTGGGCCTTCTACATCGGCCCGATCTGCCCGAACGCCTATGGCCGCTGGCCCCGGCGGGGACGGTGTCGGATCGTCGCCACGCCGGAAGACTCCGACCACCGGGCCGGCCTGTGGTTCATCATCACCTTCCAGTCGTCGCCTTCCCCGCGCTCGGAATTCCGCGCCTACCTTTCGGAACTGGTCCCGCTGGAGTCGTGGCCTGGCGAAGAGATCCGGTCCGAGGCCGCCGGCTGAGCCGGGGGCGCCAGACTGCGGCCCGCCGGACGCCATCCCGCCGGCGGGAGGAACTCCGGCCTCAGTAGCCGTGGCGCTGCAGCGCCCGGCTCAGTTCGCGCTGGAACACCTGCACGTCGGCCGCGGACGGCTGGTAGCCCTTGCGGCCCATCTCGAGCATGAGCCGGCCGTACTGGTCCATCGCCCACTTGCCGGCCATGCCGTCGCTGAAGGTCACGCTGCCGCTGACCACGGCCCCGGGCCGCACGATCCGGTCCACCTCCACCTTGACGTTGCCGGCCGCCCCCGGGAGGTCGCCGGCCAGGTCGTCCGCCGCCTCGGGCGGGAGATCGGCGTCCTCGTCCTCCGGCGCCTCCGTCTCCGCCGCCTCGTCGCCGCCGCCCCCGACCGCCTTCTTCAGCCGGCCGAGAAGGCCGCCCTTTTTCTCGGGCGGAGGCTGAGCCGGCCGGGCCTTGGAGAGGTCGGCGTTCGCATCCGCCGCGGGAGCCGCGCTCTTCAGGACGAGGCCGAGGTCGTCGACCAGGAAGCGGACATCCATGTAGGTCATGGACAGCTTGAACTGCTCGGAGAGCTTCCGCTGGATTTCAGCGAGGTTGTCGCCGGCGGCGACCCAGGCGGCGACGGCCTGCTTTTGCTCGGGGGAAAGGGTCATGGTGGATGAATCGGGCTGCGAGGACAGGAACCAGAAGCAATGCGGGGAAAACGCAAGCCGCGCAACACTGATCCGGGCGGCGGGCGCGATCGGCCCGGCGCGGCAGGCGCGGGGAGGGGGGGCGGAAGAGGAAGCTTGCCATCAGAAGGTGATTTTCCATAAAACAGAATCTTCGCCTGCAATCCGATAGACGCCCGTACTCCAGATGCGCGCCACTTTCCTCCGCTTGATGATGGCCGTGGCGCTGGCGGGGCTGGCCGCCGGCGCCGCGGCAACATGGGGTCAGGAGGCGAGGGAGGAGTGGCCGGGCGAGGCCGGGGTCCGCCGCCGCATCGCCGCCCTCCGCGCGGAGATCGCCCATCATGACCGGCTCTTTTTCCAGGCGGCAGCGCCGGAGATCAGCGACTTCGCGTACGACCAGCTCAAATCGGAACTCCTCGAGCTGGAGCAGACGTTCCCCGGGGTGGCCCGGGAATTGCCGGACCCGTCGCCATTGGGTGACGACCGGACGGGTCTCTTTCCGACCTGGAAGCACCGTGTGCCGATGCTGAGCCTCGACAAGACCTACCGTGAAACGGAGTTGCGGGCCTTCGTGGCGCGGTTGGCGAGACAGCTGGGACCGAGCGAACCGGATTTTGTGGTCGAACCCAAGATCGATGGCGTGGCGATCAGCGCGATCTACGAAAAAGGCCGGCTGGTTCGCGCTGTCACGCGCGGGAATGGACGCGAGGGCGATGACATCACCGCCCATGCCCGCCGGATCCGCTCGCTGCCGGGGAATTTGCGGCGGGCAGCTCCGGACGGCACGCCGAATCCAATCCCGGAAATGGTCGAAGTGCGCGGCGAGATCCATGTGACGTTCACGGAATTCAACCGGATCAACCGCGATCGCGAGGCGGCGGACGAGGCACCCTTCGCCCATCCGCGCAATTTCGTGGCCGGTGCCATCCGCCGGCTCGATGCGATGGCGCCGGACGAGCCGGGCCTCGATGTCGTCTTCTTTGGCTGGGGCGCGTGGGAGCCCGCCTCGGCCTCACCCGTCACGCAGCACGAGTTTCACGCTCAGGTGCGGGCTTGGGGTCTGCCCGGGTTGGCCAAATTTCGGCGGGCCCGCGGGGCGGACGCAGTGTGGGCGGAAGTGCAGGCGTGCGGCCGCTTCCGTGACGAACTGGGTTTCCCCGTCGACGGGGCGGTGGTGAAGCTCGACGAAGTCGCGGCGCGTCGCCGGATCGGCGAAACCGACCGCGCGCCGCGGTGGGCCATGGCGTACAAATTCGGGCCCGAACGGGGCGAAACGCGGCTGCAGGGAATCACGGTGCAGGTGGGCCGCACCGGATTGCTGACGCCGGTGGCGGAACTGGCGCCGGTGGAACTGGCGGGCAGCATCGTGACGCGGGCGACCCTGTACAACCGCCGGGCGGTCGAGCGGCTGGACCTGCGGGTGGGCGACCTCGTGGTCGTGGAGAAGGCGGGCGGAATCATTCCCGTGATCACCGGCGTCGATCAGTCCGGACGCCCGGCGGAGAGCCGGCGGTACGAATTTCCGTCGAGCTGTCCGGCCTGCGGCACGGCCGTCGCCCAGCTCGGGGGCGAGGCGGCGGTGCGATGCCCGAATGCCGCATGCCCGGCGCAGGTACGTCGGCGCCTCCTCCATTTCGCGTCCCGGGATTGCGCGGACATCGACGGCCTCGGTCCCGCGACCATCGAAGCGCTGGTCGCGCGGGGGGTGGTCACGACCGTTGCCGATCTCTACCGTCTTCGCCCGGAGGATCTGGCCGCCGCGGGGCGCGGAGGCGGCGCGGCGGCGGACCGGGTGGCGGCGGCGATCGAACGGAGCAAGCACGCCGATTTGTGGCGGATCATCCACGGCCTGAGCATCCCGCACGTGGGGGCGGCCGCAGCCCGGAACCTGTCCCGCCGGTTCGGCAGCCTCGACGCGCTGGCGGCGGCCGGACGCGAGGACCTCGAAGCCGCCGCCGGAAGCGCGGCTGCCGATTCCATCGTGGTTTTCTTCCGGGAGGCGCGCAACCGGGCGATGGTGGCGGCCCTGGCAGGCGCGGGGGTTGGGCCGGCGGCGCCCGCAAAACCAGGGCCGCCGTGAGGCCGCACGCGAACGGTCGCGAACGACGCGCGCCGGTCAGAATTCGATGCCGAACTTGAGGCGAACCTCGTTCCGTTCGAATTCGTCGAGGGCCAGGCCGTGCCTGTTCTCCGGCCAGCCCATCGCCTGACGTTGCCACGCGGCCGTGATCCACCACCGCTTGGCCTCGTAGTGAATGGTGGGGCCGAGGTAGCCGGCATACGTGGAGCAGCGGGTGAGCCGCCAAGGCTCGAACTCGGCCCGCCAGCGGTTTTCGATGCCGGCCGACCAGCCCGGCGCGACGCGGACGCTGATGCCATGGGAGAACTCCAGGGTCAGCTCGTGATTGGTCTCGCCTTGCTCGCGCACGACCTCGGGCTCGGCCGTGAGATTGGCCAGGTAGAGGACGGTCTCCCGGCGGAATTCCTTTTGGTAGATGAGCTTGGCCTCGAGGGCGTACTCCTCGACCCGTGCACCGGACGCGTCGTCAATGGTTGAGTATTCAGGTTCAGCGTAGACCGCGAGGCCATACCCGTCCTTGTCCGGATTGCGCAGGGCATATTCGCCGGCCAGACGGATACCAGAAAAGCCCGTGAAGTGCGCATCGCGAAGACCGCTCACCCCGCCGACGCCGTAGTGCGCCCAGCTCAGGTAGAGTGACGTCTGAAGGCGATCGGTGACGCCGTACTCGATCTCCGTGAGGGAATCAGTCGCGTCATATCGCCCGTCCATCTTGCCTGACCGCTGGGTCAACCACTGGCTCACCTCGACATGACCGGCCGGCTGGGTCTCGGCGCCTTCAGAATAGCCGAATGGATTCTCATCCGCGTGGGCAGGGGAAGTTGTCTG
>JBAIXJ010000554.1:0-1589 GCA_037916645.1 Opitutales bacterium
CGGTCAGCGTGCTCCTGGGGAACGGCGACGGCACCTTCGCCGGCCCGGTCCCGTATGCCACCGCCCCATCGAACTCCGTGTGGGTGGCGGTCGGCGACTTTAACGGCGATGGCAAGCCGGACCTCGCCGTCGTCAACAAGAACAACACGGTCAGCGTTTTGCTCGGCAACGGCGACGGCACGTTCCAGACGGCCACGAACTACACGACCGGGGGAAGCCCCAACGCCGTCGCGGTCGGGGATTTTAACCAGGACGGCAAGCAGGACCTGGCGGTGAGCAGTTTCTTCAACGGCGTCAGTATCATGCTGAACGTCGGCAACGGAATCTTCGCGGCGCCGGTCAACTACCCGGTAGATACCGCGCCCAACGGGATCGTCGTGGCCGATTTCAACGGCGACGGTCTGCCGGACGTGGCGACCGGTAACAGCTTCGGCAACGACGTCAGCATCCTCGCGGGGAACGGCAACGGCACCTTCCGCGCCGCGGTGAATTTCGCCGCGGCCAGCGGGACCAACAACCTGGCGACGGCCGACTTCAACGGGGACGGCAAGCTGGACCTCGCGGCGGTTAACAACAATAACGCGACCATTCTGCTCCAGCCCCCGGTCGCCCGGTTCGCGCTCGCCGCGCCCGCCACCACCACGGCGGGGGCGTCGTTCACGGTCACCGTCACCGCCCAGGACCGTTCCGGCAATCGCGTCACCTATTACACCGGCACCGTCCACTTCACGAGCACCGACCCGGCCGCCGCACTGCCGGCGGATTACACATTCACCCCGGCCGACGCGGGTGTGCACACCTTCACCGTGACGCTCAAGCGGGTCGGCGCCCAGACGCTCAACGTCGCCGACACCTCTGGGGGCTTCACCGGGTCGGCGGCGGTAAGCGTGTCGGCTGGGTCGCTGGCCGCGGTCACGGTCGTGTCCGGCTCGAACCAGACCACGGCGGTGGGCGCCGGCTACGCCAGCCCCCTGGTAGCCCTGGTCACCGACGCGTTCGGCAATCCTCTCGCCGGGGTGACGGTCACCTTCTCGGCGCCGGCGTCGGGATCGAGCGTCACATTCTCGGGAGGGGCCACCGCGGTCAGCGACGCGAGCGGTCGGGCGAGCAAAACGGTCACGGCCAACCTCGTCCCCGGCGCGTTCACCGTTACGGCCTCGGCGGCCGGTGCGGCGACGCCGGCCTCGTTCGCACTCACGAACGGCGGCGGGGCCGTCAGCGCCGTGTACGCCGGCGGCGTCGAACTCGTGTACGTCGTGTACCCGGACACGAGCCTCTGGCTGTTCGAAGGCTCCCTGGCGCCGCAGAAGCTGGCCACCGGCGTGATCTCGGTGAGCGCGTTTCTGGAACCGGGTGGAGCGGTTGCTTCCAATGTGGTCTATGCCGACCACTCCCTGTACCTCTTCGACGCCCAGGGCGCCCACTACATCGCCGGGGGCGTGGTGTCCGCCAGCACGGCGTTCAACCCGCTCGGGCAGGCGGTGTCGGTAGTGGTGTACAGCGACAGCTCGGTCTACCAGTTCGACGCCTCGGGCGCCCACCCGTACGGCACCGGCGGACTATCGGTGAGCCTGGCGTTCAACCCGCAA
>JBAIXJ010000555.1:0-2026 GCA_037916645.1 Opitutales bacterium
GCCTCGGCCCGGCGTTTCTTCCGCTCCCAGAACCAGGCCAGCCAGATGCAGATCTCGTACAGGATGCAGAGCGGGATCGCCATGGCCACCTGCGTGATCACCTCCGGCGTCGTCAGGATGGCGCCCAGGATGAAGGACAGGACGATGACGTAGCGCCGGTAGTGCGCGAGCTGGCGGTAGCTGACGATCCCGAGCTTGACGAGTGTGAGCACCACCAGCGGGAACTGGAAGCCCAGCCCCATGCCGAGGAGGAATTTGCAGGTGAAGCTGATGTACTCGTCGGCCCGCCATTCGTAGGCGTCGAAGCCGAGGAGGGACGAGTACTGGATCGAGGCCCGCAGGGCGAGCGGCAGGAGCAGGAAATAGGTGAGCAGCACGCCGAGGAGGAACAGGAAGACGCCCCAGCCCAGCCAGGTGAACAGGAACTTCCGCTCGCGGATGTTGAGCGCCGGCAGGATGAACTGGCCCAGGAAATAAAGCCAGAACGGCGCCGCAACCACGAGGGCGCCGTAGAGCGCCAGATGGAAGGCCACCATGAAGCCCTCGGCGGGGTTGAAGTTGCGCAGCCGGACCCGGTTCGCGTCCGCCTCCGCCTTCGGGTCGACCGTCAGGGTCGCCACCTGGGCGTCGCCAACCTTGGCCAGGCCGACGTTGTACACGACGTGGGGGGCGTCGCCGGGCGGCAGCCCGGGGAACTGCTCCCGCGACACCTCGTAGGGGCCGAAGCGATGCGCGCCAAACTGGAAGGTCACCGTCGGCGTCGGCCGGTCAAACAGCCCCATGTGGCGGATCGGGTACTCGAGGATGTCCGCGAGCTTCTCGTCGAGGAAGAGGCAGACCAGCAGCGCCACGCCGATCACCGCGACGCACTTGAGCAGGGCCAGACGCAGGTCCTCGAGGTGCTCGAGAAACGGCTTGCGGGGTCCGCCTTCGGCGTCGTCCGCCGGGACAACTTCAATCGGCTCGGCCATCGGGTGGAGAGGTTTCCTACGGCGATAAGGGATAATGGGCGGTTTGCAAACCCCTTGCCGCGCCGGGCGGCGAACGCGGCGGGGCCGCCCCGCCCCGGCGGCGACCGGCGCCACTCACTGTCGCAGCGTGCCCGCCGCACGCTCGGCGAGGAAACTGGCGTAGGTCTTCTCGATCCCCTCGCGAAGGTCGGTCCGGGCCCGCCAGCCGAGGGCGCCGAGCCGGGACACGTCCAGAAGCTTGCGCGGCGTGCCGTCGGGCTTGCTCCCATCCCAGACCACGCGGCCCTTGAACCCGACCACCGCCGCCACCAGGGCGTAGAGCTCCTTGATCGTGACGTCGGTGCCCGTGCCGATGTTGACCCAGTCGGGCGGATCGGCGAGCCGCAGCAGGAAGGCGCAGGCATCCGCCGCGTCGTCCACGTACATCAGCTCACGCCGCGGCGCACCCGTGCCCCACGCGGTGACCTCGGCGCGGTCTGCCTCGCGGGCCTCGTGGAACTTGCGGATGAGCGCCGGCAGCACGTGCGACTCCTGCGGGTGATAGTTGTCGCCCGGGCCGTAGAGGTTGGTCGGCATGACGGAATGGTAGACCACGCCGTACTGGCGCCGGTAGTGCTGGCAGAGCTTGAGGCCAGCGATCTTGGCCACGGCATAGGCCTCGTTCGTGGGCTCCAGCGGGCTCTGGAGCAGGCAATCCTCGGGCATGGGCTGCGGCGCCAGGCGCGGATAGACGCACGAGCTGCCCAGGAAGAGCAGCCGTTTCACGCCGGCGCCCCAGGCGCCGTGGATCACGTTCAGGCCGATGGCCAGATTGTCGTGGATGAACTCGGCCGGGCGGGTCCGGTTGGCCTCGATGCCACCCACCCGCGCCGCCGCCATGATGACGGCGTCCGGCCGGGCGTCGGCCAGGAACGCCGCCACCGCCTCCTGGCGGGTCAGGTCGAGTTCCGCGCGCGTGCGCTCGACCAACGTCACGCCGGGCTCGCGCTGAAAGCGCCGGACCAAGGCGGATCCGACCATTCCCTGATGCCCTGCGATGTAGAGTTTCACGAGGA
>JBAIXJ010000556.1:0-4602 GCA_037916645.1 Opitutales bacterium
TCGAGCTGCTTGATCACGTTGTACGGGGCCTGCACGAACGCGATGAAGTTGGCCTGCGCGGACTGGCTGCCGCCGTAGTTGTGGATCCACCAGAGGTGGTTGGGATTGCCCTTGGCCCCCGTGGTCAAGTCCACGTCGTTGGCCGCGGAGTTGTTGCCGGACGCCGACCAGTACCACGGCTGGCTGGCGTTCGGGGAGCCGGCGGGGTAGACGGCGGCCTGATCGACCAGGGTGGTCCAAACCGGCATGCGTTGGTCGATCCACTTCTGCAGGGTGGAGGATACGTTGCGGATGTAGGACTGCGTGTCCGTGATGTTCGCCGTCACGGTCCAGTACTTCGTCGGGTTGGCGAAGATCTCGATCTCCGTGCCGCGTGCGGCGATGTCGTTGGTCGCGGCGATGGGCGGCGTGGGATTCATCAGGGCGGTGATCTGGGCCTCGGACAGCTGGATCTGGCGGGCAAATTCCGAGAAGACCTGGGCATCGGTCCAGGTCGGATTGTTCGCCTTGATCCAGCCGAACTGGTTGTTGTTGGGCCCGTACGAGGCCGTGGTGCCGCCGGCGACATTCTGCAACACGAACCGCGCGGGGGTCGCGCCTTGCAGCAGCAGGTCGGTGCGGATGACGCGCTGGGCGGTTGTGTTGGCGTCGCCGTTGCGGATGTCCTTCTGCAGTGTCGTGTAGCGGGTCACGCGGACGACGACCTTGCCGTCAAACAGCTCAAGCCCGAGGCCGTAGCTCTTGTCGGTGCCCCGGGGGTTTGGCAGGCGGTTCAGGTAGAGGTCCTGGGCGGGAGTCGCGGCGATGAAGCTGCTCGCCTGGTTGTAGTTCAGCGAGAGGCCGTGGAAGACGTCGGCGATGAAAGAACCGCTGCTCTGCTCGACCTGCTTGAGGAAACCCGTCATGTCGCGGAAGGGCCGGACGACGTACTGGACGTTGGTGGTCTTGCCGCTGTTGAAGGCGTAGTCGCCCGCCTGCCAGTGGTTGAGGTAGTTGTAGTCGAAGTTGATGCCGTCGGGCGCGGCCAGCACGTTGCCGTTGGCTTCCTGGTTGCCGAACTTCGAGTAGACCTTGTCCTCGCGTTCGCCGAGGGTCACGACAAGCGCGTCGTTGAGAAAGTGGCTCTGCAGCACCACGCCGGCCGTTTTGATGATCTGCTTGGTGTTGGCGTTGCCGCCGCTCTTGTCGGCGCCGGCCAGCCCCAGCACGGTGGGTTCGCTGTTGAAGATGGCGGGCAGGGTGCTGGTCGCCGCGCGGCCCCAGACGAAGTTGTAGGAGCCGTTGTTGTTGAACTCCGGCGGGGCGTAGTCGACGTTGTAGCCGTTGTTGTCACCGACATAGTACCGGAAGAGGCCGTTGGTGAGGGGAACGTTGGCCGGAGTACCCGTGGGCGACGCCTGGTAGCTGCGATAAAGGCCCGGCGACAGCCAGGGCTTGGCATCCAGCATGGCCTCGCGGAAGGTGTACGCCCGGCTGATCTGGTACTTGTATTCGTCGTAGGCGTTGAGCTGCTGGCGCCCCAGCCACTTCAGCCAGCTGCTCTGGTTGGTGAGGTTGAGCTCGTAAAAGAGCTGGGCGCGGTAGGTGTCCCACTTCTGGGGCAGCCACGACGTCCGCGGCTTGTCCGTGGCGATGAACGGCCGCAGGAAGTAGGGATTGGGCGTGCCGTCGAGCAGCTTCTCGTTCGGATCGATCTCCAGCTGGCCGGACTGGCCCTCGGAGTTGGCGATGCCAAGCAGGTTGCGCTGGTAGCGCTGCGAGTCCTCCCGCATGAACACCGCCTGGGCCACCAGGGTGTGCACGGGGGTGTTCAGGAACTGCTGCTCGAGCGAGACGTTGGTGGTGATCGTCCGGTCCATCAGCCGATTGGGGGCCGACAGGTTGATCGTGGACCAGTCGTACATGGACTTGCTGCTGATGGTCGGGGTCGTGACAAACAGGGGCTGGGTCGAGGGCTTGGCGGCGGTACCGGTCGCACCGACGGCCCCCGTCGTCTGAAGGAAGCGATCCGCCTGCCCGCCGGAGGTCGGACCGCGCACCGTGGTGCCGGGCAGCAGGGCCGCGGTGTTGTTGAACGTCTGCGGCGCCGACCAGTAGCTGAGGCCGTTCTGGTCGATGAACATCTGGCTGTGGTTGCCGCCCAGCAGGGTGGCGCTGAAGTAATCCGGCCCGTTGTACGTCGCGGAGGTGTAGGTGCCGACGGTGACGCCATTGATGTGGATCTGCTGGGTGGTCGGATCCCACGTCGGCTTGCCCTTGGAAATCCAGTAGGAGATGTTGTCGCGCGGGGGGATGAAGTTGGGCCGGTTGCCGTTCATCCGGTAGAAGTTCACCGACGCGCTGATGGTGGTGCCCCGGAAGGGCCGGTACTTGAACATGCCGTTATAGCGCACCGTGTTCACGCCCGACGGCTTGCGGACGAAGCCCTGGTGCTCGAACACGCCGCTGACCCGGATCGCCAGCTTGTCCTTCCACAGCGCCCGGTTCAGATCGATGCTGGTGCGGTAGCCGCTGTAGCTGTCGGCCCGCGCCTGGACCTCGGTGAAGTTGCGGGAGAGATTGGCGGCGGCAGGCACGAGGTTGACGGTGCCGGACGGATTCCCGAGGCCGAAAACGTTGGCGTTGGGGCCGCGGCTGATCTCGATCGAATCGATGTCGATCGGATCGATCGGCACGCGCCCCATCGTCTGGATGTTGCCGAGGGTGATGTTCGCCGGGGCGATGCCGCGGATGCGGTTGGAGTTGACCGGATCCACCTGCACATTGTCCTGCACGCTGCCGTTGCGGTCGGCGGGGCCGGTGCCCGTGCCGGCGGTGTAGGTGCCCGTGCCCTCGGTGTTGCCGGCGTAGAGGAAGACGTCGTTCACATCGAGCATCGCGAAGTCCTGCATCTGGGTCTTCGTCACGACGGTGATGGACGACGCGAGGTCGGCGATGTTGGAGTTGATCCGCGTGCCGGACATCGTGTTCGGCGAGTAGTATCCGTTCTGCTCCGCCTTCACTTCGAAAGGCGAGAGCTGGATGGTCTGTTCCGCGGTGGCTCCAGTGGGGGTGGGGACGCTGGTCTCCGGCGCCGGCGCCTGTTGCGCCTGGGCGAACGAGGCGGCGATCATCGCGCAGGCTTGCGCCAGGATCAGCCGCCGCAGGGGTGTGGGTAGTCCGTGGTGAAGGTTCATGGCTGTTCCGGTCTGCTGCTTCTTGGGATTGGGGTGCTGACGGGGCAGAACATGGGACACGTGTCCCAATCCAAACCAACGGGCAACAATGAGGAGCTAATCAAATCGCAAGTCAACGTTGTTTCTTAGCTGTTAAACACGGAAAAATCGCCTCTAGGCTGGAAAGACGCAGAGCAGCGTCCGAGGCATGCGGGGTGGACGCAGGCCGGCGGCACCCGCGGGGTGTTCGCGGTCCAGCCATCGGCATTCACCGGATGCGTGTGCCTGCGTTCGCCTGGGCGCGGCGGTGATCAGGGCGCCGCGCGCATCGAGTCCGGCGTGCGGTCCGATGCTAGGGCGGTGAGGCGCGCAGCTGTGCCTGCGCCCGCGCCAGGTTGTCCCGGGCCTCCTGGTATTGCGGGGCGAGGCGCACCGCCTCGGCGAACTGCGCTTCCGCCTCTTGCAGGCGGCCGAGGCGCGCCAGCGCGAGGCCAAGATTGTTGTGCGCGGAGGCGTGGTCGGGCCTCAGGCGCAACGCCGCCTCGTACTGCGGCAGCGCCTCGGCCTCGCGGTGGAGCAGCAGGAGCGCGTTGCCGAGATTGTTGTGCGCGTCGACATAATCGGGCTTGAGCCTCACGGCTGTCTCGAACGCGCGCACCGCGTCTTCGTATCGGCCGGCCGCGGCCAGCGCATTCCCGAGATTGTAATGGTTCGCGGCTGAGGCGGGCTGCAGGCGGGCCGCAGCCTCGTATTGAGCCAGAGCCTCGGCGGGATGGCCGGTGGCAAGCAGCACGCCGCCCCAGTTGGCGTGCGCCTCGGGATCGGAGGGTTTCAGCCGGAGGCCCGCCGCGAATTCGGCTTCAGCCTCCGCCAGGCGGCCGGCGCGGGCCAGCGCGGCGGCCAGGTTGTAGTGGGCGTCAAGATAGTCAGGCTTCAGGCGCAGGGCCTCCCGGAGGTGGGCGATGCCCTCCGCGTACCTTCCAGAGCGCGATAGCGCGTCGCCGAGATTATTGTGAGCCTGGGCGAGGCCGGAGTCGCGCCGCAATGCCGCCTCGTAGTGGGGAATCGCCTCCGCGGTGCGCTTCAGCAGGTCGAGCGCCACGCCCATGTTCAAATGAGCCTGGGCGTCGTCGGGCTCCTGGCGCAGCGACTCCGCGAGCTGCTGCATCGCCTCGTCGATGCGTCCCACCGCGATCAGGGCGGTGCCGAGATTGTTGCGGGCGGTGATGTAGTTCGGGCGCAGCCGCAGCGCCGCCTCGTCCTCCCGGATGGCGTCGGTCATGCGCCCGGCCTCGGCCAGCGCCGCCCCCAGGCTGGAATGCGCGCCGGCATTGCCGGGACGTTTGGCCACGGTGTCCGCCCAGATCGCGACTTCGCTGCGGTAGTCGGCGTTGCGCTGGAACGTGAGGACGCCGAGGCCGGCGGCCAGCATGCCCAGCGCCAGCAG
>JBAIXJ010000557.1:0-7523 GCA_037916645.1 Opitutales bacterium
TGGGTGTCGGTGATGTTCAAACCGATCCAGGTGGCCGACGACCTGAAGAAATACGGCGGGTACATCCCCGGGGTGCGGCCGGGCGAACCCACCGCGAAGTTCCTCGATTTCATCATGACCCGCCTCACGCTTGCGGGTGCGATCTTCCTCACCGTGATCGCCGTGATGCCGGACGTTCTCCTCTTTGAGTTCAACGTGCCGCAGCGCATCGCCTACTTCTTCGGCGGCACCGGCATGCTCATCACCGTGGGCGTCCTGCTCGACACGATCCGCCAGCTCGAAACCTTCCTCCTGCAACGGCATTACGACGGCTTCCTGCGCAAGGGGCGCATCCGCGCCCGCAGCACCGCCATCGCCTCATCGATCGGCGAGGCGGCGGACATGAAGACGGTCGGCATCCTGTGGATGTGGCTCGGAGCCATCTTCCTGATCGGGATCGTCTTCTGGTTCATCCGCACCTTTGTTCTTTAAGACTTTACAATCCGGGTAATGCCTGCCATTCCCCACATTTTTTCGCCTGCCGGAGTGTCCTCCGGCGCGAACTCCCTTGGCTTCGGTGAGTTGGGTCGGATCAATCCGCGCCCGGGCACCGGCGCCCGTTCTTTGAAGCAAGAGCACGTCTCTCCTGAAGCCGTTGTGCGGCAGGAGATTTGTCGACGCGCGCCAGGCCGCAAGGAGGCATGGGCGCGCATGCGCGGCACGGTTGTGCCTCGCCCGAGCCAGGCTGCGGTTTTCCGCAACCGCCTCGAGACGAACAAACCCGATGCGGGACCCCGGCTGACGGGGCTCCCGGCTACGTTGCTCGGTTCCCGTGTTTCCAGTCGGCGCCGGCCGCAGGGCGGCGCGGCGTCCGCCCACCGATGATTCCCATCAAGGATCGGGAGGGCATTGCGCGGATGCGCGAGGCGTGTGCCGTCGCCGCCGCGGTGCTGCATCAGCTGAAGGCGCGGGTGCAGCCGGGAATCAGCACGTTCGATCTCGAGCAGGCGGGGAGGGACCTGATTGCCAGCCACGGGGCGCGCAGTGCGGACTTCGGATACCAGATCGGTTCGCGGCGTTTTCCGGCGCACACCTGCCTGTCGGTGAACGAGGAGGTGGTGCATGGCATCGGCTCCCTCAAGCGCATCCTCCGCGAAGGCGACATCATCTCCCTCGACGTCACCGTCGAATACCACGGCTTCATCGGCGACAACGCCGTCACCGTGCCCGTCGGCGCCATCGCACCCCGGGTCGCGGAGCTCCTCCAGACCACGGAGGAGGCGCTCGCGATCGGGATTCAGCAGGCGCAGGTCGGCAACCGGATCGGCGACATTTCCGAGGCGATCCAGACCTATGTCGAGGCGCGCGGTTTCGGAATCGTGCGCGAGCTGGTCGGCCACGGGGTCGGGCGCTCGATGCACGAGGAGCCGCAGATCCCCAACTTCGGCCGCAAGGGGACCGGCGAGAAGATCAAGCCCGGCATGACCCTCGCGATCGAGCCCATGGTCAACCTCGGCACCTACCGGGTGAAGACCCTGGCCGATGGCTGGACGGTTGTCACCGCCGACGGCCTGCCCTCGGCGCACTTCGAACATACTGTGCTCACGACGGAACGCGGCCCTGAGATCCTCACGATGCCGCCCGCCGGCCGCCCGGCGCCCGCGGTGCCGCTGCCGGCCTCGCCGCCGGCCGCCGTCTCCTGAACCCTTTTCGCCCACTACAACTTTCAACCCGCAACCCAGACTTATTTCCCATGCCACGACTGCTTGGTGTCGAGATTCCGCCGAAGAAGAAGATCGCCTTCTCGCTTCGCTACATTTACGGCCTCGGGCCCGCGCGGGCCGACCAGATCGTCAAGGACGCCGGGCTCGATCCCGCCATGCGCGCCTCCGATCTGTCCGAGGAGCAGCTGAACAAGATCCTTCACGTGATCACAGACCGGAAGTGGGTCGTTGAAGGCGACCTGCGCCGGGAAATCACCGCCAATCTCAAGCGGCTCCAGGCCATCAATTGCTATCGCGGCGTCCGCCACCGGAAGGGTTTGCCCGTCCGTGGCCAGCGCACCAGCACGAACGCCCGCACCCGTAAGGGCCCCCGCAAGACCGTCGGCGTCACCAAGAAGGTCGAAGCCACCACCGCCACCGCCTGATCCTCCCACCCATGGCTGAAGAAAAACCCGCATCCGCGTCCAAGAAGGAAAAGGCCTCCCGGAAGGAGGCCGCTCCCGCGCCCGCCGAGGCTCCTGCCGCCGCCGAGGCTCCCGAGAAGAAACCCGCGAAGGAAAAGGCCCCCAAGGCCGCCGCCGGCGAGCATGCCAAGGCGGGCGAGAAGGAGGGAAAGAAGGACGCCCCCGCAGCCGGCGCGCCGGCGGGCGAGGCGCCCGCGGCCCCGGCGTCCGACAAACCCGTGGAAATGGTCGGAGGCGTCGCCAAGCAGCCCACCGCGGAGGAACTCCTCAAGGAGGAACTCGGCGAGATCAAGATCCGCAAGGCCAAAGGTTCGAAGAACATCACCACGGGCCTGGCGAACATCCTGGCGTCGTTCAACAACACCGTCGTCACGATCACCGACCTGAAGGGCAACGTCATCGCCTGGTCCAGCGCCGGGAAATGCAATTTCCGCGGCTCC
Organism: Opitutales bacterium; assembly: GCA_037916645.1. Taxonomy (GTDB): domain Bacteria; phylum Verrucomicrobiota; class Verrucomicrobiia; order Opitutales; family Opitutaceae; genus Fen-1467. The sequence goes on from JBAIXJ010000557.1 coordinate 2,608, forward strand.
CGCAAATCCACCGCCTACGCCGCGCAGGTCGTCGCGCAGGACGCCGCCCGCAATGCCATGGCCCACGGCCTCAAGGACGTGCAGATTCGCGTCTGCGGGCCCGGGCTCGGCCGCGACTCGGCCATCCGCGCGCTGCAGGCCATCGGGCTTGAGATCACCTCGATCATCGACGTGACGCCGGTCCCGCACAACGGCTGCCGCCCCCGCAAGCGCCGCCGCGTGTAGTCCGTCCCTCTCCCTCTCACCCTCACTTTCACTCTCCATGGCCCGCTACATCGGTCCCACCACCCGCGTCAGCCGCCGCTTTGGCCAGTTCATCCTGGGCTCCGGCAAGGCGTTCGAACGCCGCAACTTTCCGCCCGGCCAGCACGGCCCCAAGTCGCGCCGCAAGATGTCGGAGTACGCCGTCGGCCTCTCCGAGAAGCAGAAGGCGCGCTACATCTACGGCCTGCTGGAGCGCCAGTTCCGGCGCGTCTTCGCCATCGCGAAGAAGGAACGCGGCGTCACGGGCGAGCGCTTCCTGCAACTGCTGGAGACCCGCCTCGACAGCGTCGTCTTCCATCTCGGTTTGACCAAGACCCGCGCCGCCGCCCGCCAGTTCGTGAACCACGGCCATGTGCGGGTCAACGGCCGCAAGGTCGACATCCCCGGCTTCAACGTGAAGCCCGGCGACGAGATCGAGGTGAAGCCCGCGGCCTCGTCGCGGCAGATCGCCACCCGCGGCCTGGAGGAGAACCGCCTCCGCAACATCCCCGGCTGGCTGTCCCTCAACGCGGAGTCGCTCAAGGCGACCGTCGTCCGCCTGCCGGTCCGGGATGAGATGGAGCCCAGCATCAACGAGCAGCTCATCGTCGAATTCTACAGCCGCTTCTAGGCGGCGACCCTGTCCCCTTTGCCCGCACAACCTTAACCGCTCCCGCCATGCCCAAACGCCTCGGAAAGTTCGAACTGCCCAACAAGCTCACCAAGGTCGAGGAAGGCTCCAGCTCGACTTACGCCAAATTCATCGCCGAACCCTTTGAGGCCGGCTACGGCCACACCGTCGGCAATTCGCTCCGCCGCGTGCTCCTGAGTTCCATCGAGGGGGCCGCCATCAGTTCGATCAAGATCGAAGGGGTCCAGCACGAGTTCCAGAGCATCGACGGCATCGTCGAGGACGTCACCGACGTGGTGCTGAACCTCAAGAAGATCCTCATCGTCTCCCAGAAGCGCGAGCCGGTGCGGCTCACGATCAAGGTCACCCGCGAGGGCCCCGTCACGGCGGCCGACATCCAGCCCGACGCCGCCATCCAGGTCGTCAATCCCGACCAGCTGATCTGCACGCTCGACAAGAACCGCACGTTCGAGGCGGAGATCGAGATCAAGACCGGCCGCGGCTACTGCCCGGGCGAGAACAACAAAAAGGAGGACCAGCCCATCGGGGTCATCCCGGTTGATTCCCTCTTCAGCCCCGTGCGCCTCGTCCGCTACACGGTCGAGAACACCCGCGTGGGCCAGATCACCGACTACGACAAGCTCATCCTCGAGGTCTGGACCGACGGGCGCATCACGCCGGACGACGCCCTCAAGCAGGCGGCCTCGATCCTCAAGCATCACCTCGACGTGTTCGACCGCGTCAGCGAAGAGCACTACGAGTTCGAGAGCCAGCAGAGCACGGTCAGCGAGGAGGAGAACAAGCTCCGCAAGCTGCTCAACATGTCGGTGAACGAGATCGAACTCTCGGTGCGCGCCGCCAACTGCCTGAACAACGCCAACATCACGACGGTGGGCGAGCTGGCCATGAAGACCGAGCAGGAGATGCTCAAGTACCGCAACTTCGGCAAGAAATCGCTCAACGAGATCAAGGAGAAGCTCGAGGCGCTGGGCCTCTCGCTCGGCATGAAGTTCGACGAGCGCCTCCTCGATACCAAGAAGGAAGTCTGACCGCGGCGCGGAGCGCCGCGGAAGCAACAAGTTTCAAGTCCCAAGTGCCCAAGAAATCTCCAAGTGCCCGGTGACGGTCTTGTGACCTGTCACTTGTTACTTGGAACTTCAGATCCATGCGTCACCTTACCCACCGCCTGTCCCTCGGGGTCACCCGCGAACACCGCGCCGCCATGCTGTCCAATCTGGCGGCCGCGCTGATCCGGCACGGCCGCATCCAGACCACCCTCACCAAGGCCCGGGCCCTGCGCCCCTTCATCGAGAAGATCATCACCAAGGCCAAGAAGGCCGCGGGCGCCGCGGAAAAGAAGGACGCGATTCACCTGCGCCGCCACGCCCTCCGCAAGGTGCGGGACGAGGACGCGGTCACCCTTCTGTTCAACGAGAAGGCCGCCCAGTTCGCGCGGCGTTCCGGCGGCTACACCCGCATCTACAAGCTGTCCCCCCGCCGGGTCGGCGACGCGGCGGAGATGGCCCTGATCGAGTTCGTCGGGGCCGAGGACACGGGGTACAAGAAGCAGCCGCGGGGCAAACGGACGGGCCGGAAGGCCGCCCCGGCCCCGGCGGAGGCGGAAGCTCCCCAGGCTCCCGCGGAGGCCACGGCCGCGGCGGCGGAGGAGAAGAAGGCCGGGGAGAAGAAAGTCTGACCCGCGTCCGCATCGCACTGCCTGACCCGCCGGAATCACCGCCGGCGGGTTTGTTTTTCTCCCTTGGCGGAGGCGGGCCGATCGGCGAGACTGCCACACCCGCCCGGCCGACACGACCGGGCCTGCGCGCCATGGATCTCACCGCCGGTGTTGTCGTCTATTGCTTCCTTGCCCTCGGCTTCTTCTTCGGGGTCTGGATCTATTACGACCGGCGGGACCATGCACTCTTTGAGGCGGAACGCCGCAAGATGACCTTCCATTGCGTCCGCTGCAGCCATCTGTACACCACCAAGGCCGGACCGGAGACGGCCCCTTGTCCCCGCTGCGGTCACTCGAACATCCGCCTGAAGTTCTGACCCCGCCGTGGGGCGGGCGACCCGCGCCGCCGCGCACCCGACGTCCCCGGGCTCCCGACCAGCGGCGGGGCCGGCCCGATTCGTGATTGCATGGCGCCGGCGGTTGCTTCCATAACTCCCCATGGCACAGACCATCGCCGTCCTCGATTTCGGGTCCCAGTACACCCAGGTCATCGCGCGCCGCATCCGCGAGTGCCAGGTGTTCTCGAAGATCTATCATTTTTCGACCCCGGCGGAGCAGTTGCGGGCGGACGGCGTCATCGGCCTCATCCTTTCGGGCGGACCGAGCAGCGTCTTCGCGCGAAACGCCCCGCTCCCGGATCGGGCCATCTTTGAGCTGGGGATCCCGGTTCTGGGCATCTGCTACGGCATCCAGCTTTTCGGCCACCTGCTCGGCGGGCGCACGGCCCGGAGCGATCATCGGGAATACGGCCACGGCGTGCTCACGATCCGGCGGCCGGGGCGGCTGTTCGCCGGTCTGCCGCGCCGGCTGCGGGTCTGGAATTCCCACGGCGACCGGGTGATCACGCCGCCGCCGGGCTTTCAGGCCATCGGGGTCACGGAGAACTCCCCCTTCGCGGCGATCGAGGATCGCGCCCGCAACTTCTACGGCATCCAGTTTCATCCCGAGGTGTTCCATACCGAGCGGGGGGTCGACGTCATCCGTAACTTTCTCCTCGGCATCTGCGGGGCGCGACAGGACTGGTCGATGCGGCAGTTCATCCACCGCGCGGTGCACGACATCCGGAGCACGGTGGGCCGGGGCCGGGTCATCCTCGGCCTCAGCGGCGGCGTCGACTCGTCGGTGGCCGCCACGCTGCTGCACAAGGCCATCGGCCGGCAGCTCACCTGCGTGTTTGTCGACAACGGACTGTTGCGCCGGGGGGAGCGCGAGGCGGTCGTGGCCCTGTATCGGAAGCATTTTCACATCGATCTCCGGGTGGTCGACGCCTCGCGCCTGTTCCTGCGCCGGCTGCGGGGGGTGACCGATCCGGAGCGCAAGCGCAAGATCATCGGGCGGACGTTCATCGAGGTGTTTGAGCGGTCGCTGAAGTCCATTGGGCACGCCGATTTTCTCGCCCAGGGCACGCTCTATCCCGATGTGATCGAGAGCGTCGCGATCGGCAACAATCCGGCCGCGCTGATCAAGAGCCATCACAACGTCGGCGGGCTGCCCGCGCGCATGCGCCTCCGGCTGCTCGAGCCGCTGCGCGAGCTGTTCAAGGACGAGGTGCGGGCCGTCGGCGCCCGCCTGGGCCTGCCGCGGGCCGTGGTCTGGCGCCAGCCGTTCCCCGGTCCCGGGCTCGGCGTGCGGGTTCTGGGCGAGATCACCCGCGAGCGCCTCGACGTCCTCCGCGCAGCGGATGCGATCCTGCAGGACGAGATGATGCGCTCCGGCTGGTACTGGAAGGTCTGGCAGTCGTTCTGCGTTTTTCTGCCCGTCCGCTCCGTGGGCGTGATCGGCGACGAGCGCAATTACGCCTGGGTCATCGCCGTGCGCGTGGTGGAGAGCGTCGACGCAATGACCGCGGACTGGACCCGGCTGCCGCCCGAACTCCTGCAGCGCATCTCGAGCCGCATCACCAACGAGGTGCGCGGCGTGAGCCGCGTGGTGTATGACGTGAGCTCCAAGCCGCCCGCCACGATCGAATGGGAATGAACCTTTTCCCGTTGCGAACCACCGGTCCCCGATGCAGCCTTTCGCGCTCAAGCCACCCATGATGTCATTGCGCACAACCCGGGCGCGGCATTGGCTGCTCCTCGGAGCGATGGCCGCCGTCGGCGCGGCGGTCCCGGGCCGGGCGGAAACCGCCGAAGCGACCATTGCCAAGGCGCGGGCCTATCTCGGCAGCGAGGCGGCGCTCTCGGCCGTCAGCTCGATCCACTTTGTCGGCACGATGCAGGAGTTCTTTGGGGACGACGCCAAGCCGGTCGATTCCACCGTGGAAATCATTTTTCAGAAGCCCTACCAGCAGTGCATCGAGAGGGT
>JBAIXJ010000558.1:0-2987 GCA_037916645.1 Opitutales bacterium
TCTGGCCCCTGTTTCTCAGCGGAGTGTCGATCGCGTTCATCTTCGTGCCGCTCAACACGATCTCCCTCGGCGTGCTCCAGCCTGAGCAGATCGGCAACGCCAGCGGCATCTTCAACCTGATGCGCAACATGGGCGGCAGCGTCGGGATCTCGCTGGTCACAACCTTCCTCGCCCGCAGCGCCCAGGGACACCAGACCGCCCTCGTCGCGCACCTGACCCCCTACGATCCGGCGTACACCGCCCGCCTGCAGGCCATGACCTCGGGGCTCGTGGCGGCGGGCGATCCGGTGGCGGCCCGGCAAGCCGCGGTCGCCAACCTGTATCACACCGTCGTGGCGCAGGCCAACCTCCTCGCCTTTCTCGACAACTTCCGCTGGTTCGCGCTCGTGGCCGTCGTCTGCGTCGCGGCCGCCCTCCTGTTCCGGAAGAGCCAGGTCTCCGGCCCGATCGCGAGCCACTAGCACCGCATCTTCCCCTCCATCGCACCATGATCCCAATCGTCCTAGTATTGATCGGACTCGTCGTCCTCACCGCCCTGGACAGCGACGAGCGGTGACCGGCCCACGCAAAGGGCCCTCGGAGCCAAGCGCAGAAGGCGTTGATTTTCCCATCGGGAAGATCAAAGCGCCTCATGGAGTCAGCAAAAGAGACAACCGGGTGCTCCGGCGGCCCTCCGACGATCAGGGGCACGCGAGGGCAACTTGGTTGCCGTGGCGGAGGCCTGGGTTGTGCACGCACTGGCGAGAAGCCTCAGGCCCGTAGTGCCGGGGAATTGCATTGAATGCTCCCATTCTGTGGTTTGGAATGAACGCCGATGATCCGGTCGTTTGCCGATCGCGATACCGAGCAACTCTTCCATGAAGAGCGCAATCGTCGGTTCTCCGCCATTGCCCGCGTTGCGCTCAGGAAGCTGATTCAGCTCAACCGCGCCGGCCTGTTGGCCGACCTGGCCGTCCCGCCCGGGAACCGGCTCGAAGCTCTGCATGGCGACCGGCAGGGCTGTCATTCCCTCCGCATCAATGACCAATGGCGTATCGTCTTCCGCTGGACACCCAACGGTCCCGCCCAGGTCGCCATCACCGATTATCACTGATTGTCCCGCCTCCTTGCGGTTCGGCTTCCGGCTGCTTTGAAGTTGAAAGCGAGAGCTATGACGCTAGACGTTATACCGATGAATCCACCAATCACACCGGGCGAAATCCTGCTCGAGGAATACCTGAATCCCATGGGTATTTCGCAGAACGCCATGGCCCGGGCGATCGGCGTGCCGCCCCGCGCGATCAATGAGATCGCGCTTGGCAAGCGGGCCATCACCCCCGCCATGTCGATTCGATTCGGTGCCTTCTTTGGTCAGTCCCCGGAGTTCTGGCACGGTTTGCAGGTCGAATGCGATTTCCGAGCCCTCGCCAAACGGCGGCGCAAGCTGACCGCCGGGATTACGCCGGCTCGCGAACTGTTGTCAGCCTGATGTCGCGGCAGGACGCGGAGGCTGAAGCGCGCGGCCTTGGTGCTGGAATTACGCGGGCGGTCCGGAAAGCCGCGGTCCGGATTTCTGATCGAACTCGGCGGCGGGAGGACTATCGTTACCCAGGCATGAATTGCGCGACGTTCGGCGTTGTTCTTCTCGGATTGGTCATGTCGGCGTCCGCGGCGCGCGCGGCGGATTACCCGATCCGGCCCGTGCCGTTCACCGCGGTGCGGCTGACGGACGGATTCTGGAAGGAGCGGCAGGAGGTCAACCGCACGGTCACCGTCCCCTTTGCGCTCCAGCAGTGCGAAGACTCGAAGCGCCTGCAGAACTTCGACCTGGCGGCGGAGACGATGCGGCGGCGCGCCGCGGGCGAGGCGCATTTCCAGAACACGCCGCTGACGATCTTCCCGTTCGACGACACCGACGCCTACAAGGCGATCGAGGGAGCGTCCTACGTCCTGAGCATGCGGCCGGATCCGGCGCTGGCGGCGCGCCTCGACGCGTGGATCGCCCGCATCGCCGCGGCCCAGGAGCCCGACGGCTACCTCTACACCTTCCGGACGATGCATCCCGACTCGCCGGCGCACAAGTGGATCGGCCAGGAACGCTGGACCGAGGACCCGCGGCTGAGCCACGAGCTCTACTGCGCCGGGCACCTCTACGAGGCGGGCGTGGCGCATTTCCAGGCGACGGGCAAGCGCACCCTGCTCGACGTCTGCCTGAAGAACGCCGAGCTGCTCTGGCGCGATTTCGGCGACGGCAAGCGCCGCCTCGCCCCCGGCCATGAGATCGTGGAAATGGGCCTGGCCAAGCTGTACCGCGTGACCGGCGACCGCCGCTGGCTCCAGCTCGCGCAGATCTTCCTCGAGGCGCGCGGGCCCGGCGGCCCCGCGTACTACCAGCAGCACCTGCGCGTGGTCGACCAGACGGAGGCGGTCGGGCATGCCGTGCGGGCGAACTACCTCTACAGCGGCATGGCCGACGTGACGGCGCTCTCGGGCGATCCGCGCTACCTGCCCGCGCTGGGCAAGATCTGGGACAATGTCGCCGCGCGGAAGCTCTACCTCACCGGCGGCGTCGGCGCGCGGCCCGACGGCGAGGCGTACGGCGACGACTATGAGCTGCCGAACGACGGCTACAACGAGACCTGCGCCGCGGTGGCGCTGATGATGTGGGCGCACCGCATGTTCCTGCTGACCGGCGAGGCGCGGTTCATGGACGTGTTCGAACGGACGAGCTACAACGGCTTCATCAGCGGCGTGTCGGTGTCCGGCGACCGGTTCTTCTATCCAAATCCGCTCGTGTACGACGGGCAGGCGAAGAACAACAACGGGCACGCCGGGCGGGCGCCGTGGTTCGGCTGCGCCTGCTGTCCGCCGAACCTGATGCGCACGCTCGCGTCGCTGACCGGCTACCTCTACGCCGTGCGCGGCGGCGAGCTGTTCGTGAACGTCTACGCGGGGAGCGAGGGCACGGCGGACGTGGCGGGCACGCCGGTGCGGCTGGTGCAGACGAC
>JBAIXJ010000559.1:0-1562 GCA_037916645.1 Opitutales bacterium
GAGAAAGCCGAAGAATTGCGCCGCGGCCTCGAGTGCCTCCTCCACCAGCTGCTTCTCCCGCGGGCCGCCGAGCCGGTGCAGCAGGCCGCGTTTTTTCTGGGGATTCCAAAGGTATTTCAGCAGGCGGTCGGTACCGTGGCTGCTCAGCCGCAGGCCGAAATGGTCCGTCGCCACCTCCGGCACCGTCTGGGCCTCGTCGAGAACCACGAAATCGTCCGGGAACAGGACGCCGCGGACGCCGCCCTTCTCGGCCGCGCCGCCGGCGCTGACGTGGGTGAACAGCAGGCTGTGGTTGACGATGATCACCTGCGCGTGGCGCAACCGGGCGCGCGCCTTCTGGTAGAAACAGTGCTCGCTGTCGCAATGCTTGCGGCTGCACGCCGAGGAGTCGGCGTTGACGGCGTCCCAGACCTCGGGCGCCGGGGGCGGATGGAGCTCATGGAGCAGCCCGGTCGACGACTCCTTCGCCCAGGCGGCGATGCGCTGGAGTTCCTCGATGTCCGCTGCCGGAAACAGCTCCTGCCGGCCCGCCAGGGCGTGCGCGAGACGGGTCGGGCAGAGGTAGTTGGCCTTGCCGACGAGCACCGCGGATCTGAATTTCGCGTACGGGCGGAGCTCCGCGATTGCCTCGAACAGGCGCCGGCACAAGGGCAGGTCGCTCGTCTCGATCTGCTCCTGGAGCGAAATGGTGTGGGTCGACACGATCATCTGCCGCGACTGGTCCGTCGCGTGGATGATCCCGGGCACGAGATACGCGAGGCTCTTGCCGACGCCGGTGCCCGCCTCGAAGAGCAGGACCTCGTCGTCGCGAAACGCCGCCGCGACCGCGTGCGCCATCGCCTCCTGCTGCGGCCGGTGCTCGAGCCCCAGCCGTTGCTGGAGCCAGCCGCCCTCGGCGAACGCCTGCGCGGCCAGCGCTGGCGCGCGGCTCACGGCGGGAGGTCCGGGCTCGGATTCGTCGCGGAGGCCGATCATCGTAATCTTTCGATCAGGGACGGTGGAATGAGGGCGACCACGGATTACACGGATGGCACGGATGTCTGTTTCACCACTGATGAACACTGAATGACACTGAAGGAGTTTTCGCGGAAGGCGGGTTGGTGGCAGAGCTGATTCCGAAAAGTATCAGTGCAGATCAGTGTAATCAGTGGTGAGAAGGAATCCGGAGCCGCCAAGTTCGGTGTCATGAGACTGAGTCCGACCAGCAACGGATTTTGCGGCGTCCGGTGCAATTGGATTTGCGCTTTGCCGGCGGCGAAAAATGCTGAGGGCACGATGAGTGGACCCGCAGACTCCGCCGCCTGGGTCGAGGATCTGGTGAAATTCCTCCACACCCAGCCTGGCGTGCGCGCCGTGCGCGTCGATCCGGCGGGCCACAAGCTGGCGGTGGCGACGATCGGGGAGATCGACCTCGGGGCGGTCGAGGCGCAGGTCACCGCCACGATCGCGGCGGTCGAGGCGCGCTTCCGCGCCGGCGGGGCGGCGGCGGCCGTGCCGCGCGGCTACGTGGCGCGGCAGGTGGGCGAGGCGACGGAGGTCGCGCGGGAGACCTGCAGCACGGC
>JBAIXJ010000560.1:0-2310 GCA_037916645.1 Opitutales bacterium
GCTGCGGACTCATGTCGGGGTCGTTCCAGTTGAACTTCTCGATGCCCACGGGCTTGATGTTCTTCTGACCGAGCCACTTGTTCAGACCGACCTCGTTGGACTGGCCCCACGCCGTGTTCTCCAGGAGGAGGCCCGGCTTGCTCTTCTTCAGGACCTCCGTGGCGTATCGCACCAGGAACTTGTCCGCGTAGTCGTCGTTGGCCGAGACCCGGAAGACGAAGTTGGGGCTCTTGCCGTTTTGGGCGATCTCCGTCCCTGCGGCCCAGACGCCCATGTAGGGCGTCCGGAGCTCATGCCAGACCGGCACCTGCGCCAGTGCCACCGTGGTGTGCAGCCCGCCAAAGACCGCGACGACTTTCTCGCGCTCCACAAGCTCCCGCGCGATGGTCACCCCTTTGGCCGGGTTCCCCTCGTCGTCGCGGACGACCAACTCCAGCTTGCGTCCGCCCAGGACGCCACCCTGGGCGTTCACCTCGTCCATGGCGATCTGAATCCCCCGCTTGATTGCCTCACCGGACGCGGCCGAGCCGCCCGACACGGCGGCGGCCAACCCGATCTTGACGGGCTCACCCGCCTGCCCGCTTGGAGGGATCACAAGCCCGAGACACAGAACCAAGAGCAGCAGCATGACGCGTCGCATCGACAACCTCCTTGGCAGGCGTTCACCTACCCGCGCGGATGGAAACGTGGAGTGAGGGTACGGCCGGCCGTGATGGCGCAACGCCGGTAGGCGCCGCGGCAGGACCCCGTATTTCTTACCACAAGTGGCCGGCAAAGAAAACGGCGGCGCAGGCCCCTGTCGGAATTGTCATCAACCATCGTCAACCGGCGACGTTCGCGGCGCCGGAGCGAAACCTATCCCTCGTACAGCCTCCAAGTTCATTCTCGATACTCCCACTTGAAAACCAAACATATGTATGGTATCTATTCTATGAAACTCGCCCCAGGGGTTGAGACGGCTCCTCGTCGCTCGGGGCGCGAGCCCGGGGTTCTTTCCATGACCCGACCCGCCGTGCAAGTGGTTCCTATTTCCGCCTTGTCGCCGCGGCAATCGATTTGCCGCGTCCCTTCGTCTGTCCGCTGGGGGATCGAGGCGCTCACCGGACGCCTGAGCGAGCTGTCCGGACTCGGGCCGACCGCGCGGCTCTCCCTGGCCATGGGCCTGGTGTGCGAGGCGCAGCGCACCGGCGAGACCGTCGCCTGGATCACGAACCGCCGAAGCACGTTCTTCCCGCCCGATGCGGCGAAAAGCGGGGTGGACCTCGTCCGGCTGCCGGTGGTGTTCGCGCCCGACGCCCCCGCGGCGGCGCGGGCCGCGTGGCGGCTGATCCAGTCGGGCGGCTTCGGCCTAGTCGTCCTGGACCTCGTCGGCAGCGATGCCGAGGTGCCGATCCCTCTCCAGTCCCGCCTCACGGGCGCCGCGCAGGCGCACGGGGCGGCGGTCGTCTTCGTGACCGAGAAGGCTGCCGACCGCGCCTCGATGGGATCGCTCGTCTCGCTGCGCTGTGAAGCGCAACGCGAGGCGGCAGGCGCCGGCCGGTTCCTCTGCACCGCCCGGGCGCTCAAAGACAAGCGGCGAGGCCCCGGCTGGACATACACGGAGGTTCGTTGTGGCCCGGCTGGCCTGCGTTGACATCCCGGCGCTTCCGCTGCAGCTCCTGAACAGACGGCATCCCGACTGGGCCGGCTTTCCCACGGCCGTGGTGGCCGAGGAGAGCCGCCAGGCGCGCCTGCTGTGGGTGAACGAGCGGGCTGCGCAGTTCCGGATCTTCCCGGGAACCCGGTACGCCACGGCGCTTTCGATTTCCGGCGAGCTGCGTGCCGGCGTCATCCGGTCGGACGAGATTGCCGCCGCCGTCCGCCAGATCACCGACCGCCTGCAGGATTTCTCCCCGGAGGTCGAGCCCAGCGTCGAGGAGCCGGGGGTGTTCTGGCTCGACGGCGAGGGGCTGAATCGGCTGTTCTGCTCCCCCGCCGTGTGGGGCCTGGCGGTTCGCGAGGGTCTCCGCGATCTCGGATTTTCCGCCCGGGTGGTGGTCGGTTTCACCCGATACGGCACGTACGCCGTCGCCCGGTCCCGCACCGCTGAAGCCGCGGACTCCTTGGCCTTCGAGAGCCTCGCCGAGGAGCAGCAGGCCGCGCGCGCGGCGCCGCTCGACCGCCTGGGGCTGCCATTGGAACAGCGAGACGACCTGGCGAAGCTCGGCGTGACGACGCTTGGCGACTTCCTCGCGCTGCCCGCAAGCGGGCTGCGCGAGCGATTCGATGGGCCGGTCGCACAGGTGCACAATCTGGCGTCCGGCGCGGCCT
>JBAIXJ010000561.1:0-1601 GCA_037916645.1 Opitutales bacterium
TTACGCCGGACTGGTGCGCTGGTTAGCGCTCACCCTGCCGCACGACCGCTCGTTCAAGGACAAACGCCGCGGCGCCTATGCCATCGGCGCCGGCATGGCCGTCCACCGGGACGTTTTCGCCCGCATCGGCCTGCTGGACGAAGAGTATTTCCTGTATTTCGAGGATGCGGACTTCTCCGTGCGCGCGCGTCAGGCCGGCATCCCGTTCCTGTGGCTCAGAGAACCGGCCGTCACGCACCGCACATCCGAGAGCACGCGCGAGCTGGGCTCGGCGCTGCTGCTGCGCTACCATGCCCGCAACTCGCTGCGCTTCAATTGGCGCAACGGTCCGTGGTGGCTGCCGGTGCTCCTGCCGTTCTGGTCGCTTTGGATGCTCGCCAAGCAGCTGCTTAAAGCGGCCTTCATGCCGGCGTCGCGCCGGGCGGCGTTGGCCGTCACCGAGGGCATCAATGATTTCTGGCTGGGCCGGACCGGGCGCATCAGCCGCCGCATCAGCGTCGGCATCGAGTGCGAATCGCTGGAAGGGACGTCCTGGGGCATCGGCCGCATGACGCAGAAACTCATAGCCGAACTTTCCCGCCGGCCCGAGCTGAAGGACCGGTTCCGCTTCACGTTGTATTTCAACGGCACGGTTCCGGAGATGCCGTGGCTGGACAGGGAAATGTTCGCCGTCCGGTCCGTCGGCCTGCGGACGGTACTGGGCTCCTGGGCGCCGCTGTCGTTCTCGGTCTACTATTACGTGCTGCTGCCGTTGCGCCTGTGGCTGGACTGCCCCGATGCCATGTACTGGCCCAACTATATGCTGCCGCTCATCGCGCCGCCCGGCTCGCTGGTCATGCTGACCGAGGATGTCTGGCATGAGATGCGCAATCCGCGCCGGCCGCTCCGCTACAAGCTCGGCTACCGCGTCTTCGCCAACTGGGCCGCCCGCCACGCTACCCGCATCATGGCCATCTCGCACGCTTCGCGCGATGCGCTGGTCAGCCTGTTCGGCATCGGGCCCGAGCGCGTCACGGTCAATGAGCTGGCGGTCGACGACGTGCCGGCCAAAGGCGCCGTGCATGAAGGCAACTATATCCTGTACGTCGGCCAGGCCTTCGAACGGCGGCATCTGCGCGAGTGCCTCACGGCATTCGAGAAGGTCGCCGCCGGCGATACGGAACTTGATTTCATCGCCATCGGCCCCGACAAATACAGTCCGTCGGTCATCGACAGCATGATTGCCGGCATCAACGGACGCCTGGGCCGGACGGCCGTCCGCCGCCTGGAGCATGTCAGCAATCAGGAGCTGGCCGCCTATTACCGCGGCGCCCGTGCCGTGCTTTATGTCTCGGACCTGGAAGCTTTCGGGCTGCCGCCGATAGAGGCGCTGGCTTACGGCACCCGGCCGATAGTCAACGACCTGCGCGTACACCATGAGATACTGGGCCAGGCTGCCGAATATGTCCGTTCGCCCGAGCCGGACGATATCGCCCGTGCCATCGGTAATGTCCTGGGCGCCGGCGTCAGCCGCGAGGAGATATTGAAACAGGCCCGCCCCATACTGGAGCGCTACACCTGGTCAGCGCACGCCGATCGCTTCATCGCCATCGTGGATAGGA
>JBAIXJ010000562.1:0-4736 GCA_037916645.1 Opitutales bacterium
CCGTTGAACTGGCACGAGCAGCCCCAGTCGCAGCTGCAGTTGGCAAACTCGGTTCCCTGCATGTTCCATTCGACGAGTTTCATCGGATTCCTTTCGTGGCCGCGGGGGTTGGGTCGGGCATCGGCGGGCGATGCGCGGAAAGGAATCCCCAGCCGGTCCTTTTGCAACCCGGGCCCCCGCCGACCGCCGCGCCGGGGGTTGCCATCGAGCCGGGGTTCTGACTTGTCGTTGGTCGCGCCATGCCCCATCGCCCGGACACCGACCAGGACATCCCCGACCGGGCCGCCGCCGCGCGCGCCGGAAGGCGCCTGGAGTACTTCACCCTCGGCTGGAACGTCATCGAGGCGGTGGTGGCGGTGGGCGCCGGCCTGCTGGCCGGCAGCATCGCGCTGGTCGGTTTCGGGATCGACTCGGTGATCGAAAGCATTTCCGGCGGCGTGCTCCTCTGGCGGCTCTGGACTCATGAGGAGGATGAGCGGCGCGAGCGGCTCGCCCTCCGGCTGGTCGGGGTCAGCTTCCTGCTGCTCGCCGCCTACGTCGCGGTCGATGCCGGCAAGACGCTCCTGGAGCGCGAAACGCCCGAGTCGAGCTGGGTGGGCATCGGACTATCGGTCGCCTCGCTGATGGTGATGCCGCTCCTGGCCCGCGCCAAACGCCGCGTGGCGGCGCGGCTGGCCAGCGGGGCGCTGCACGCCGACTCGCGGCAGACCGACCTCTGCGCCTGGTTGTCCGCCATCCTGCTCGGCGGCCTCATCCTCAACGCGCTAGCCGGGTGGTGGTGGGCCGATCCCGCGGCGGCGCTCGTGATGGTGCCGATCATTGCCCGCGAGGGCATCGAGGCCCTGCGGGGCGAGACGGATGCCTGCAAGGGTCAGTGACCCCCGTCCCCTTTTTCGATGGGGAAGCCCTGCTGGGTCCAGTCGTGGGCGAAATCGTGGGGCATCAGGACGACGCGGATGCGCCGGAAGCCCATCGCCTGCAGGGTGGTGAACGCCGGGCGGACGTTGGGGCAATCCTCGAACGGGCAGCAGCCGCAGTAGATGACCAGCGGCCGGTCGGCCGGGAGATCCTGGACCGCCTTCCTGAGGGCCGCGATCCCCTCGGGCCGGGAGGTCGGTCCCGCCAGCGTCGCTCCCGGGATGTGGGCCCCATGGTAAAGGGGCAGGAAGCCCACGCAGAGCAAGACCGGCCGTTCACCCGCGCCCGGCGCGGCGAGTTCCTTCGCGAGGGCCGCGGGCGCCAGCAAGTCGGCCGGGGACCACGGATCGGACGGCGCGGAGTGCTCTGGTCCGGCCCGGAGACCGGGCGCGGCGCAGAGGCCGGCCAGCAAGCAGGCGATCAGGAGGGTGGCCGACCGGGAGATCCGCATGGGCATCGGACGCTTTTGTGGTTGGTTCACGTTATGCCCGGCCTCGGGCTGCCGGCCGCTCACGGCGCCCCGAACTGCTGATTCCAGTAGCTCGGCGGCCCGGCGGGAATGGCGAGGTGGATGAATGGCCGCTTGGCGTCCTGGTGGCAGCCGTTGCAGGTGTTGACGACCGTCGTGTAGCTCTCGCGGAAGCGCGCCGGATCGCGCGCCGCCACCGCCTGGTCGAGGCCGTCGAGGGCCGGCGGCAGCATCGTGCCCAGGACCTTGCTCACCGCGACGCCGTCCTTGGCCACGCCGGCGCGCATGATGTCGTCGGCGGTCTCCGCCATCTCGTCGTGGTAATAGTGCGCGAGGTCCCAGTTGCCCGCCTGGCCGGCGTACCAGATCTTGTCCAGGTAGCGCTGGAGGTAGCCCATGGTCTCACCGAGCGGAAAATCGTGGGGCGCGGCGAGCTGTTCTTCGACCGCCCGGAGGCGGAGCCAGAGCGAAGTGTTGACTGCGAACAGAAGGACAAGGAGGACGATGAAGGCGGTTTTCACGGGACCGGGAGTGCGCGGACGCCGGCGGCACGGCCGCCGGCATCGGAGCGAAGGTGGCGCGATGCCGCCGGAAGGCAAACGGCGCCCCCTGATTCGATCGCCCGGCTCCCGCGAGGATCAGGGGCCCAGCCACACCGCCTTGTAGGGGTGATGGTCGAGCAGCGTCGGCGGCCAGCCGTGCACGGACGGCTGGATCAAAAAGACGTGCGTGTTGAAATAGAGCGGGATGATCGGCGCGGCGGCGAGCAACAGCGATTCCGCCTGTTGCAGCTTCACGGCCCGCGCGGATGGATCCGCGGTGCGGGCGGCGTCCGCGAGCAGGCTGTCGTATTCCCGGCTGGACCAGCCGGTGTGATTGTTGCCGCTGTCGCCCCGCCACACGTCGAGGAACGTGCCGGGGTCGAGATAATCGCCCACCCAGTCGAACAGCAGGATCGTGTACTGGCCCGCCCGGCGCTCGGCGAGGACGACCTTGAGCTCCTGGTTGACGAGCTGCACGTCCACGCCCAACTCGCGCCGCCACATTTCCTGGAGAGCCTCCGCGACCAGCCGGTGGTTCTCGGAGGTGTTGTAGAGCAACTCGAGCGGAGGCAGACCGCGCCCGCCGGCGTGTCCCGCCTCGGCGAGCAGCTTCCGGGCGGCCTCGGGGTCGGTGGTCACGACCGTGGGCGGAGTGTACCCCGCCAGCACGGGCGGGGTGAGCGACGTGGCCGGACGCTGGCCCCCACGCAGGATGTGCTCCGCGATGGCTTGGCGGTCGATGGCCAGCCCCAGGGCCCGGCGAACCCGTTCATCGTCCAGGGGCGGGCGGCGGACGTTCAGCCGGAGGAAATAGGTGTTGAAGTAGGGGTCGGCGCGGAGGAACTGCGGCGCGTCGCGGCGATAGGCGTCCACCTTACCGACCGGGAGCGTGTAAGTGATATGGAGTTGGCCCGCCCGAAAGGCCCGCTCCTCGGCGTCCTGGCTGTCGATCGGCAGAAAATGGATCGCCTGCAACCGCACCCGCGCCGCGTCCCAGTAGGTGGACGATTTTTCGACCACGATTTCCTGGTGGGGCCGCCATGCCTTTAGGACGAACGGGCCGTTGCCGACAAACCGGCCCGGCCGCGTCCACGGGTTGCCGCGCTGGTCGGGGGCGCCATACTGCGCGATGGTCGGGAGATGCACCGGCAGCCAGGGCATCTGCGTCAGCAGATCCAGAAAATACGGCGCGGGATGCGCCAGCGTGATCTGCACCGTGCGGGCGTCCGGGGCCGCGAATCCTACCCGGCCAAAATCCGTCAGCCGGCCCTGGTGGAAGGCCTCGGCGCCGCGCACCGCCGAGAACAGCACCGCGTTCTCGGCGCCGAGCGACGGCGTGAGCATGCGCCGATAGGAGGCCACGAAATCGCCGGCGGTGACGGGGTCGCCGTTCGACCATCGCGCGTCGGCGCGCAGGTGGAAGGTATAGATGAGGCCGTCCGGTGAGATATCCCAGGATTCCGCCACGCCGGGCACCGGATGGAGGTCAACCGGGTCCTCGGTGACCAGACCCTCGAGCAAAGCGGAGTCGACGCATTGTTCGGCTAGGCCGGTGGCGAGTTGGGGATCTAGATCGCTCACTTCCGAGCCGATGCCGCGGTAAAGCACCTGCTCGCGGTCGCCCCGCTGGACGTTGGTCTCGCGCCGCGCGCAGCCCGGGGCCAGAAGCCAGAAGCCGGCGGCCAGAAGCCAGAGGAGCCCGAGGCGGCGCATGGGGTCGCGCGAAGGCACGCTACTAGGGTTTCTCGATCAGCGCCACGGCGTGCGCGGCGATGGCGAGGCCGCGGCCGATGTCGTCGCTGCCTTCATTCGTGGTGGCTTTTACGCCGACGGCGTCCGCCGGCAGGCCCGTCGAGGCGGCGAGCGCAGTCTTCATCTCCTCGAGCCGCGGGGCCAGGCGCGGCCGTTCGGCGACGACCGTCGCGTCGAGGTTCACGGGCCGCCAGCCCCGCTGCGCCAGCTCCGCAACGACCCGCCGCAGCAGAACCTGCGAATCGGCATTCTCGTACGCCGGGTCGTCCACGGGGAAGAAGTGGCCGATGTCGGGCAGGCCCGCGGCGCCGAGCAGGGCGTCGCAGATGGCGTGCGTCACGCAGTCGGCGTCGGAATGGCCCGCGAGGCCGAAATCGGTCGCGAAGCGAACCCCGCCCAGCACCAGCGGGCGCCCGGGGATGACGCGGTGGATGTCGTAGCCGTGGCCGATCCTCATCATGGCGAACTCCAGTCGCTAGCACGGATCGGACTATTTGTCCACGAATGCACACGAATGGGCACCAATGGGACTAATTGACGGAACGTTTCCATTGCAGCTTGGGATAGGCCCCGAAATTCACGAGCAGACCCACGCGCATGCGAGTCGCCTTTAGGTAATTTAGGAGCTGAGCTTCGTCGCGTGGCTGCAGTCTTTCTTCCGCTTTCAGCTCAACCACGATCTGACCGATCACAATCAAGTCGGCGACATATTCTTTGGAGAGGGGACGACCCTTGTAGAAGATCTGCAGCCGTTCTTGGGCCTCGAACGGGATGCTTTTGTCGGTCAACTCTAGTTCAACGGCTTCTTGATAGACCGGTTCGAGAAAGCCAACGCCAAGATCATTATAGACCTCAAACGCGCATCCGATGATGCGGAAGACCTCTTCCTTCAATAGGATTTCACTCATGGGCATAGGGGGATTCGTGCCCATTCGTGTGGATTCGTGGACGAAAATCAAATCCAGCCTGTCGTCGGCTCCGCGATCCTCAGTCTGATATTCTGAAACTCTGCCTCACCCCGCGCGGCGCGACAACAGGAACTCCAGGAAGGGCAG
>JBAIXJ010000563.1:0-3708 GCA_037916645.1 Opitutales bacterium
CGGCAGGAGATGGACGTCTATGTCGTCCTCGCCGATGGCGTGTATCGGTACGACGCCAAAGCCAACGTCCTCGTGCCGCTCGTGAAGGACGACCTGCGCGCCCTGGCCGGCGGCCAGCCGTTCGTCAAGACCGCCCCCGTGAACCTGGTGTATGTCAGCCGCGCCGGCGGCGGCTCCGCCGAGGACCGGCTGATCTACGGTGGCTCCCAAGCCGGCTTCATCAGCCAAAACGTCTACCTCTTCTGCGCCTCGGAGGGCCTGGCCACGGTGGTGCGCGGCAGCGTTGATCGCGACGCCCTGGCGAAGGCGATGAAGCTGGGACCGGACCAGAAAATCATCCTCGCGCAGACGGTGGGCTATCCCAGGAAGCCCTGACGCCCGCGGGCCGGCGCAAGACTCGCCGCCACGCTACGACGCCGCCTGCTGCCGGAAAAACTCCACCGCCGCGTCGCGGTCGAGGGCGATCTGCGCCCGCAGGGCCTCCACCCCCGGGAATTTCTGGTCCGGCCGCAGGAAGCGCAGCCATTCGACGGTGACGTGGTCGCCCTCGTTCCACGGGCAGTCGCCGAGGACATGCGTCTCCAGGAGCGGCGCGGCCGTTGGCGCCACCGTCGGGCGCCGGCCGTAGTAGGCCACCGCGGGCCGCGGCGCGTCGTTCCCGCCGGACACGCGCACCGCATAGACGCCGGGGCGGGGCTCCAGCTCCGGCTGCCACGGTAGATTGAGCGTCGGAAACCCGATCTCCCGCCCCAGACGCTGGCCCGCGACCACGATCCCCTCGGCGAAATACGAATAGCCGAGCAGCAAGTTGGCCTCCTCGATCGCGCCCGCCTCGAGACAATCGCGAATCCGCGTGCTGCTGATCGGACGGCCGTTGCACAGCATCTGCGGGATGCTCATCACCGGCACCCCGTGTTTGGCCGCATCGGCGAGCAGCTGGCGCACGTCGCCCTTGCGGCCCGCGCCAAAGCGCCAGTTCTCGCCCACGTAGACCGCAGCCAGATGCGACAGCCGCTGGCGCAGGTACGGCAGAAACTCCGGCGCCGGAATCCGGGCAAATTCCAGGACGAACGGCTGCTCCACGATGACATCGACGCCGAGGCGCCGCAGCACCTGCGCCTTCATCTCCGGATCCATGATCATCCGCGTGCGCTCCGCCGGGCGAAACAGCGCGCTCGGGTGCGGCCAGAAAGTGAGCACGCCCGCCAGCCCCGCGCAGCGGCGCGCCGAATGCACCGCCGGCTCGATCACCGCCTGGTGGCCCAGGTGCACGCCGTCGAACATCCCGATCGCCAGGTGCAGCGGCCGCGGCGGGAGCGTCACGCCGTCGAGGCTGCGAAACTGCGCCGGCAGGTTCATGGGGATCCGGCGCCGCGCGTCAGGCCGCGAAGCTCGGCACGACCTCGCGCACGGGCAGGAGGCGCTTTTCGATTTCGGGCAGCGCCAGGCGTTCGATCTCCTCCAGCGGCAGCGCCGTCTCGACGCGGAGCTTGTCCGTCGCCGTCCGGCGCAGCGCGCTGAGATGAGCCCCGCAGCCGAGCTTCTGCCCCAGGTCGTGCGCCAGGGTGCGCACATAGGTGCCCTTGCTGCAGCGCAGGCGGAAGTGGATCTGCGGCAGGGCGAGCCCGGTCAGCTCGTAGCTGGACACCCGGATGAAGCGCGGCTCGCGCTCCACCTCCTCGCCGCGGCGCGCCATCTTGTAGAGCGGCACGCCCTCCACCTTGATCGCCGAGAACATCGGTGGCGTCTGGTACTGGTCGCCGAGAAACGCCTGCATCGCCGCGCGCACTTCGGCCTCGGTCAACGCCGGCACCGGCCGCGCCTCCATCACCTCGCCGTCCGCGTCCTGGGAATTGGTGATCTTGCCCAGCTCGATCGTGCCCTCGTATTCCTTGTCGAGGCTGGTGAGGTACTGGGAGACGCGGGTCGCCTTCCCGATCAGCATGATCAGCAGGCCCGTCGCCATCGGGTCGAGCGTGCCCGCGTGGCCGATGCGCTTCATGGACAGCTTCCGGCGCAGCCGCGCGACCACGTCGTGCGACGTACAGCCGCGGGGTTTGTCCACCAGCAGCACGCCTTCCAGTTCCTTGGGCTTCCCGAGCATGGAGAAAGGGGCTATCGAATGAAAGGAACCGCGTCGAGAGCGCGAGCACAAACTGCGCCGCCGCGCGGCGACACACGTCACAAGCATCGAGTGACGAGGGCCGAGATCGGCCCCGCTCAGGCGGATCTTGTTACCTGGCACCTGTTCCTTGATACTTCGCCCGCTTGCCCTGCCGCCCGCCACTCCGCCGTCGTCCCCCGTGGGTGCCGCTCCTGCTTATCGCCGCGGTGTTGGTCGCGCTTGGCGCGGCGTGGGTGGGCAACCAGCTGCGGCCGCGCGACGCCTTCTTCGCCCGGCGGAAAGGGACCGTGGCCGCGGTCGCCGTCACGCCCGATACGCCCCCCGGTCGCGCTTTTGCCGCCTCAACCGTCCGGCTCACGGCCTCGACGGGGCTCCAGGTCGCCCTGCGCGTGCTGCGCCCGGACGAGCCGTCCCGGCCCCGGCCGCTCGTGATCATCCTGGGCGGCCACCGCACCGGCCGCGATGCCGTCGACCTCGTCGGCGACCCCGGACCCATGGTGGTCGCGGCGTTGGACTACCCCTACTCCGGCCCCGAGAAGCCGCGCGGCTGGCGCCAGATCCTCACCAGCATCCCCGCCATCCAGCGGGGCTTGCTCGACACTCCGCCCGCCGTGCTGCTCGCGCTGGACTGGCTGGCCGCCCAGCCCTGGGTCGACCCGGCCCGGATCGAGCTCGTGGGCGTCAGCCTCGGCGTGCCCTTTGCCGCCGCCGCCGGGGCGCTGGATCCGCGCTTTCGGCGCGTCTGGCTGATCCACGGCGCGGGCGACAACCGGCGGTTGCTCAACTTCAATCTTCGATCGCGCATCGCCTCCGACTGGCTCCGCGCCGGAACGGCCGATTTGCTCTACCTCCTCGCCTACGGCCCGACCCTGGAACCGACCCGCTGGGTTCCGCGCATTGCGCCGCGGCCCGTCATCTTCGTCGTCGCCGCCGACGACGAACGACTGCCGTGGGAGCTGGTCGAGGAGCTCTATCAGGCCGCCGGTCAACCCAAGGAGATCGTCTGGACCCAGGGACGCCACATCGAGCCGGAACGGACCGCAGTCCTCCGGCAACTCTTGGACACCGTGCGGAGCCGGGTGCTGGAGGACCAATCCGCGCCAAGTGACAAGTAACAAGTATCAAGTAACAAGAGCCGGAGATCCCGCACTTCTCTTGATACTTGGCACTTGTTACCTGCTACTTCGCGGCAGCACCTGCCGCGCGCAGCTGCTTCTCCACCGCTGCCAGCAAGCGCGGATAAAAGGCGTCCAGCCGGGCGCCGTGGAGCGTCAGTCCCGCCGCGCAGGCGTGGCCGCCGCCGCTGAACTGGCCTGCGATCAGGTCGAGCCGGTAGGCGGGATCCTTGGAACGCAGGCTCGCCTTGATCCCGTCGGGCCGTTCCTCGATCAGCACGCCGATATCCACCCCGTCGATCGAGCGGGTGTAGTCCACCATGCCCTCGGTGTCCTCGGGCGAGGTGCCGGTGGCGGCGTACACCCCGGCCGGCAGGAGGCCGACGCACACCCGGCCGCCGCACTCCAGCTTCAGCGACGCGAGGAAGCGCTCCAGCAGCTTCAGCTTGCCGAGGCTCTCGCGCTCGT
>JBAIXJ010000564.1:0-3416 GCA_037916645.1 Opitutales bacterium
TTAAGCAGCCCGCCGAACTCTCCCGCATGCTGGCGGCGGTGGATGCCGGTAAAGGAGGCCAGTCATGAAATACTCCTATTTCCCCGGCTGCTCGCTCAAGGGTACCGGGCGCGCGTATGAGGAATCCCTCCTCGAGGTGCTCAAGGTCCTCGGGGTCGAGCTCGTCGAGCTCGAGGACTGGAATTGCTGCGGCGCGACCGCCTACATGGCGGTCGACGAGGTGAAGGCCTGCGTGATGGCGTCACGCAACCTGGCCATCGCCGAAAAGACCGGCTGCAAGGAGCTGCTCGCACCGTGCAGCGCGTGCTACCTGGTCCTGAACAAGACCAAGCACTACCTGCACGAATCTCCCTCCGTGGAGGCGGTCATGCACAAGGCGCTGCAGGAGGGCAATCTCACCTACAGCGGCAACACGCCCGTCCGCCACCCGCTCGATGTGCTCGTCAACGACGTCGGCCTGGCGGAAATCAAGAAACACGTGAAGCAGCCGCTGAAGGGCCTGAAGGTCGCCGCCTACTACGGCTGCCAGATCGTGCGCCCCTACGCGGCGTTCGACGACCAGTACAACCCCACCACGATGGACCGGCTGCTCGAGGCGATCGGCTGCACCCTCGTGCCCTACCCGCTGAAGACCCGCTGCTGCGGCGGGAGCCTCACCGGCACCCTGCCCGAACCGGGCCTGCTCTGCTCCTACATTCTCCTCAAGGAGGCCATCAAGCGCGGCGCGCATGTCGTCTCGACCGTGTGCCCGCTGTGCCAGTTCAATCTCGACTGCTACCGGGACAAGATGGCCGGCCGCTGGGGCGCCGAGACCGTCCCCGATCCGGAGAACAAGGGCGCCAGCATCCCCGTCGGCCCCCGCCTCAACCTGCCGGTGGTGTATTTCACCCAGCTGCTCGGCCTGGCTTTCGGGCTGTCCGAGACCGCCCTCGGACTCCAGCGCGGATTCGCCCCGCTGCGCTGGCCCCGCGCCCAAACCCTCGCCGCCTGAACGATTCCGACCATGGACCTCACGAATCACTCGGTGCGCACCGGCTTCTACATCTGCCATTGCGGGCACAACATCGCGAGCATGGTGGATTGCGCGGCGGTGGCGAATTACGTCGCGCAGCTCCCCGGCGTGGCACTGTCACGGGATTACAAGTACATGTGCTCGGACCCCGGCCAGGATCTCATCCAAAAGGATATCCGGGAGTTCCAGCTGAACCGGGTGGTCGTCGCCTCCTGCTCCCCGTTGCTGCACGAACACACGTTCCGCAAGGCCGTGGCGGCGGGCGGGCTCAATCCCTTCTTCTTCCACATGGTCAACGTCCGCGAGCACGACTCGTGGGTGCACACGGACCGTGAGGAGGCGACCGCCAAGGCAACGGCGCTGGCGCGCGCCGCCGTCGAACGGGTCGCGCACCACAAGGCGCTCGAGGTGAAAAAGGTTCCGATCCATCCCGACGTGCTGGTGGTCGGCGGCGGCATTGCGGGCATCCACGCCGCGCTGACCCTGGCCAACGCCGGCAAGAAGGTTTACCTCGTCGAGCGCGAGCCCTCCATCGGCGGGCACATGGCAAAGTTTGACAAGACCTTCCCGACGCTCGACTGCGCGGCCTGCATTCTCACGCCGAAGATGTCCGAAGTCGGCGCGCACGAGAACATCATGCTCTGGAGCTACTCCGAGGTGGCGAAGATGGACGGCTATGTGGGCAACTACACCGTCACCATCAAGCGCAAGCCCCGGTACGTGAACGAGGACGTCTGCACCGGCTGCCAGGACTGCATCGCCCACTGCGTCTACAAGGAGCCGAAGTTCGCCGACGACTTCAACGAGGGCCTCGGCAAGCGGAAGCCGATCTACATTCCGTTCCCGCAGGCCACGCCGCAGGTGACATTGATCGATCCCGAGACCTGCCTGAATTTCAAGCGGGGCGTCCTGACCGACAAGTGCAAGAAGACCTGCGTCGAAGCGTGCGGCGAGAAGCAGGCGATCGATTTCACCCAGAAGGAGGAACTGAAGGAGATCAAGGTCGGCACCATCATCGTCGCCACCGGCTTCCAGACTTTTGACGTCAAGCGGACGCCCCAGTACGGCTACGGCCGCTATCCCAACGTCTATACGTCGCTCGAGGTCGAGCGTCTCGTCAACGCCTCCGGCCCGACCGGGGGCGACGTCATCCTGCGCGACGGCCAGCGCCCGAAGTCGATCGGCATCATCCACTGCGTCGGCTCGCGCGACCGGAAGACGAACCGCTGGTGCTCACGCGTCTGTTGCATGTACTCCATGAAGCTCGCGCACCTGCTCAAGGAGCATACGGAAGCCGAGATCTACAATTTCTACATCGACATCCGCGCCCCGGGCAAAGGCTACGAGGAGTTCTACGACAAGCTGCTCGACGAGGGCGTCCACTTCATCCGCGGGCGCGTGGGCGAGGTCACCGACTGGGCGTTCATTCCGGAGGAGGACGGCAAGCTCATCATCCGCGTCGAGGACACGCTCGCCGGCGTGGTGCGGCGCGTCCCGGTCGACATGGTGGTCCTGGCGACCGGACTCGAGCCCCAGGCCGACGCGCAGGATGTCCGCCGCCTGTTCAACATGAGCTGCGGTTCGGAGGGCTTCTTCCTGGAGCGCCATCCGAAGCTGGCCCCGGTCAATACCTTCACGGACGGCATCTACATCGCCGGCTGCTGCCAGGGGCCGCGCGACATCCCGGACACCGTCGCCCAGGCCGGTGCCGCCGCCGCCGAGGCCCTCGTGCTTATCGACAAGGGCCACATCGAGCAGGAGCCCAACACCGCGCACATTCTCGACGACTGCTGCGGCTGCAAATCCTGCGTGCCGCTGTGCCCGTACACTGCGATCAGCTTCGATGACGCCACGAAGAAGGCCGTCATCAACGAAGCCTTGTGCAAGGGCTGCGGCACTTGCGTCGGCGCCTGCCCGTCCGGCTCGATCGTGCAGAACCTGTTCGAGGACGAGGAAGTGTTCAGCGAAATCGAGGGAGTGCTGGCCTATGACTAAGGAATGGAGTCCACGCATCGTGGCGTTCTTCTGCAACTGGTGCACCTACACCGCGGCCGACCTCGCCGGCGTTTCGCGGCTGAAATACGCCGCCAACGTGCGGGTCATCCGCCTGATGTGCTCCGGGCGCGTCGACCCCCAGTTCATCCTGGATGCGCTCCGCCGGGGCGCGGACGGCGTGCTCATCGGCGGCTGCCATCCCGGCGACTGTCACTACGTCGAGGGCAACTACAAGATGCTGCGGCGCTTCCAGCTGCTGCAGCGCATGCTGGGGGACCTGGGCATCGACGCCCGCCGCGTGCGCCTCGAATGGATCTCCGCGGCCGAGGGCGAAAAGGTCAAAACGGTGATCAATCAGATGACCGCGCAGATCAAGGAGCTCGGGCCGCTCGGCGTTCCCCAAACGCAC
>JBAIXJ010000565.1:0-3299 GCA_037916645.1 Opitutales bacterium
GGGCGTAGACACCGCTGCCCATCTGGCCGAAGTAGAAGAAGGGCGGCTCCTCGTTCACGAATGCGACCAGCTTGAGGGTGCGTTGCAGGACGGCATGGCGCAGCAGCCGGGCGATCTCGATCAGCGCGGCGACGCCGCTGGCGTTGTCGTCGGCCCCCGGGCAGCCCTGCACCGAATCGTAGTGGGCGCCAGCGAGGATGATCTCCGCCGCCCGCCGGCGGCCCGGCACGGCGGTTTCGAGATTCTCGCAGGCGCGGCCGTGCACCTCGTACTCCTGGCGGCTCACGGGCAGGCCCATCGACTCCCATTCGCCGGCGATGTAGTCGGCCGCGGCCCGCAGCGCGGCGGGCCGCCAGACGTGGCGCTCGCCGATGTCGCCGGCGAGGGCCATCACGTGCCGGCGCAGCCGCTCTTCCAGCGAATCATTCACGGGGAAATCGCCTTGGCGCCGGCACGCGTCCCACGTCGGAAACGGAATGCATGGGCATCGCGGACAAGTTGCGACGGATCCATGAGCGCGTCCACATGCGCTCCTCGCAGGCGCCGTTCAGGCCACACGGAAGTTGAGGAACTGCCAGCAGTCGTCGGAATCGACGGATTCCGGGAAGAAGCCCTGCCGCTCCTTCAGCGGCGTCCAGTCGGAGTAGGCACCGAACACCTGGCCCAGGTAGGGCCGGCAGAGCGCAAGGATCTCGTCGAAGGGCATCTCGTCCGGGTCAACCACGCCGCGATCGGGATTGCGCATGGCCCAGACGACGGCCGCCATCACGCCGGCGGCCACCTGCAGCGTCGTCGCGGAGTTGTAGGGAGCGAGGGTGCGCGCCCTCTCCGTCGACAACCGGGAGCCGAGCCAGTAGGCGCCGCGCGGATGGCCCATCAGCAGCACGCCGAGCTCGTCGACGCCGCGGGCCTCGTCGCGCACGATGCGCTTGCCATCCTGGGCGCGCCACTCCCGCCCGGCCAGTTCGTGCAGCGACAGGACGGCATCGTCGCAAGGCTGGTAGGCGTAGTGGCAGGTGGGCCGGTACTTCGGGTTCGCTCCGTTGCCGATCGTCAGGTAGTCGGCGATCGAGACCGCCTCGCCGTGGGTGACGAGGAAGGCGTGCATGGGTCCGCCCAGCGGCGTCCAGCTGCGCACCCGGGTCGCCGCCCCGGGCCGATCCAGGTAGATGGCCGCCTCGCAGCCGTAGCCGTGGCGGTGCCCGTCGGCCGGGAAATGGCGCTCGTGGCTGCCCCAGCCCAGTTCCGCCGGCTGGCAGCTCTCGCCGATGAAGCCGTCCACCGACCAGGTATTGACGAACTCGCCGGGCCGCTTCGTCAGCGGGGCCAGCTGCCAGTCCCGTTCCGCGATATGGATGGCGCGAATGCCGAGGGATTGCGCGAGCCGCGCCCAGTCCTCCCGATGCGCCGGCACCTCCCGCGACAGGCCGCAATCCCGGGCGACGTCGAGCAGGGCCTGCTTGATGAAATGGGAAACCCAGCCGGGATTGGCGCCGTGGGTCAGCACGGCCGTCGGTGCACGTGCCTTGCGCAGGGCCCGGGCCGCTTCGCGCAGGCCGTAGTTGGAACGCACCGATGCGGAACCGGAGGGGTCCGTGTAGCCGCCTGCCCAGGGCTCGATGCAGGCGTCGAGATACAGGACGCCGTGGTCGCGGCACCAGCGGATCAGCTCGACGCTGGCCACGTTGACGGCCAGGTTGAGCAGGAAATCGCCCGCCCCGACGCGTTGCGCGAGGATGTCGCGGTAGTTGTCCGAGGTCAGGGGCAGGACCCGGTGATCGATGCCGAAGGCGCGCGCTTCGTCCAGGCCGTCGCTATCCGCGGTGACGATCGTGATGCGCTCCGCGGCCATGTCGATGTGGCGCAGGAGGAGCGGCAGCACCCCCTGGCCGATGGCGCCGAAGCCGACCATCAGAAGTCGGCCGCCGAATGTGATTTCCCGGGCAGGACGAGGTGTCATGGGTCGGACGATCGGACTGTTCGGGGCGTTCTCCCGGTCGCCGACCGGGCGATCGACGGAGCGCCGCGAGCGAAATCAATATAGGGCCCCACCGGCGCGCGGGTTTGACAATTCGCAACGAGGCGGCCGGTTCGCCGGCTAGGATGAAGACGTTCTCCGAGCGGCGTTGGGGGCATTGCGGCCCGGCGTGCGACTTCGGTCGCCCGGGTCGCTCTTTTCCGTGTCCGTTCCGGCCATCCTGGGCTAAAAAGATGCGTAGGTGACCCGCCACGTCAGAGGAGATGCAATCCGTGAACCGCCATTCCACCGGATTCCCGCCCGCATCCCCCGCCATTCGTGCACCCTTCGCCGGGCGGGCGCGCATGCGTCGCGACGCCCGGGCGGCGGTTCCCGGCGGGCGGTGGTGATCCGCCCATGGCGCAGACGATCCATCACGCCCTGGTCCTGAATCTCCATCAGCCGGCCGGCAACCTTCAGCACTTCCTCGACGAGCAGCCCTGGGAGACCAGGGAGGTCCTTTATGCCCTCGATCGGATCCCCCGCTGCCTGTGGGGTCATGAGGATCTGGCGCGGGTGCATCTCTCGTTCTCCGGCACCCTCCTGGAAACGCTCGCCGATCCCGGTTTCCAGGCGCGCGCCTACGGCACCGTCGACTGCGGCAGCCTGCTCTGGCATTTCCAGAACCCGGCCCTGTTCCGGGTGCTCGGAACCGGTTACTACCACCCGGTGCTGCCCCTGATCCCCGAGCCGGACCGCGACGAGCAGGTGTATCGCTGGCTCGGCATCGGCCGGCACCTGTTCGGCCGCAACGACTTCGCCGGCTTCTGGCCGCCCGAAATGGGCTTCTCCATGGAGCTGATCCCGGTGCTCCGGCGCCACGGCTACCGCTACGCGCTCGTGGACAGCGACCACGTGGAAGCGCTGACGCCCATGTCCTGGCCGGAGCTGCGCTACCGGCCCCATCTGGCGCGCCACGACGGCCACGAGATCGTCGTCGTGGTGCGCGACCGGGACCTGTCCAACGCCCAGCAGTCGGGCATGGAGACCGGATGGTTCGTCCGCGAACTGCAGGAACGCACGCGCCACTGCAATTTCGCGCCCCTGGTGACGACGGCCACCGACGGCGACAACGGCGGCTGGTTCCGCAACCCGGAGCCGCGCGCCAACTTCTGGGGCATGTACCGGGAAGTCCTGGACCTGGCCCGATCCGGTGCGAGCCCGGTGCGGCCCGTGTTCATCGAGGACTACATCGCCCGATACGGAGTGCACGGCGAGGTGCGGGTCGCCACCGGGGCATGGAATACCGGCTGGCACCACGGCCACGGCTTCGTCCAGTGGA
>JBAIXJ010000566.1:0-1514 GCA_037916645.1 Opitutales bacterium
GGCCATGACGGACGGCCACCCGGGAGAGCAGGTTGCCCTCGCCGGTCCGCTGAGCAGCGTAGGCGAGCAGCAGCCCGAGCGCGTGACGCAGCAGCTTGTGCTGGCGCTCCATGTCGGTCGTGGCGAAACGCGGCTCCGCCGTCGGGAGACGGCGGAAAAAGTTGCGGTAGAACGCCGGAAAGAAGTCCGGCGCGGCCACACAGCGGTCGAAGCTCGCCCGGGCGACGGCGACGACCTCTTCCGCCACTACCGTCTCCGCAACTTGGACATCAGGCGCAGAATCTCGAGATAGAGCCAGACGAGCGTGACGAGCACGCCGAACGCCGCGTACCACTCCATGAACTGCGGAGCCCCGCGATTCACGCCCTGCTCGATGAAGTCGAAGTCGAGCGCGAGGTTCATCGCGGCCACCACGACCACGACCAGGCTGAACACGATCCCCCACGGTCCGTTGCTCCAGACGAGGGGCATGTTCACGTGGAAGAACGACAGCACGATCGTCACGAAATAGAAGAGCGCTATCCCGGCGGTCGCGCCGAGCACGATCATCCGGAACCGGTCGGTGACCTTGATGGCGCCGGTCCGATAGAGGATCAGCATGGCGGCGAGCACGCCGAAGGTGAGGCCCACCGACTGCACCACGATTCCTTTGAACTGCTCCTCGTAGATGGCGGAGAGGCCGCCGAGCACGAGCCCCTCGCAGACCGCGTAGACGGGGGCCGTGATCCGGGCCCAGGTGGGGACGAACGCCGTTGCGAAGCCGGCAATGAGGCCGCCGATCAACCCAAGCCACATCAGGGGCATGACGACGGCGACGTCGCCGGTGACGGAGAACCGCGTCCAGACCCAGGCGGCGGGGGCGGCGAGGAGGAGCAGGAGAAACGCCGTCTTGTTGATCGCGCCTTCGACCGACATCTGCTCGCCTGCATACGCCTGGGCGGCCTGGTCGGCGCGTTGGAAGGCCTTGTCGTTCAGAACTGGATTGGCCATCGCTGGAATTCCCTCTGGGGTGCGGGTTTCGAGGGACCAATATAGCGGGTGGCGGCGTTACTCCTGCGCCAAACGCTCGATAATGTCGGAGGCATATACGTTTACGCCGCCTTGCGCCTTCATCGCCACCCGCACCATGGCCTCCGCCACCGTGTCCGCTCCGATGGGCCGGTATTTCCGTAGCGGACCGACGAGAGCGATGGAGACACCGCTCGCCACCGCCAATCCCAGCCGCTCGGCGGGACGGTGCTCGGGCCGGTCGCCGGCCAGGATCGACGGCCGGAACACGTAGTATCCCGAAAAGCCCAACCGGGCGATCGCCTCCTCGGCCTCGCCTTTCACCCGGCTATAGAAGATCGGCGATTTCACGCTCGCCCCGATGGCCGAAACGAGCAGGAACTGTTTCGCTCCGGCGGCGCGGGCGCGTTCGGCGAGGGCGACGACGTAGCCAAAATCGACCTGCCGGAAGGCCTGCTCCGACCCATTCGCCTTCTTCATCGTCGTGCCGAGGCAGCAGAAGACGT
>JBAIXJ010000567.1:0-2409 GCA_037916645.1 Opitutales bacterium
TCAATAGCTCCGGCCCTCGTGCTGCTCGAAATAATTCACGTAGGCCTGATTCACCACGCGGTAGCCGCCGGGCGTGGGGTACTTGCCGGTGAAATACCAGTCGCCCGTGTGGCCGGGCACCGCCGCGTGCAGGTTCTCGACGGTCTGGTAGATGATCTGCACCGGCCCCTCCCATTCGATGCCCTTCGGATAGACCAGCGCGGCAACCTTGGCCGCGATCTCCTCGGGCGTGAACGGCTCGTAGATCTGCCGCACGTGGTTCACCCCCGAGCTGAACGGGTGCTTGGTGACGCGCAGCTCGTCGCGGCAGATCCGGTAGATCTCCTCCAGCAGCTCGCCCTTGCCGCGCTCCTTGAGCAGGGCGACCGCCGCCTCGAACGCCACGAACTTGCCGAGCTCCGACATGTCGATGCCGTAGCAGTCCGGATAGCGGATCTGCGGCGCCGTCGACGCGATGATGATCTTCTTCGGGTTGAGCCGCGACAGGATCCGGATGATCGAGCGCCGCAGCGTGGTGCCGCGCACGATGGAATCGTCGACCACCACGAGGTTGTCGGTCGGCTTCACCGAGCCGTAGAAGATGTCGTAGACGTGCGACGCGAGTTCGTTGCGCCATTTCTCCTGGCCGATGAACGTGCGCATCTTCACGTCCTTGCTGATGGCCTTCTCGGCGCGCGGCCAGTTGCGCAGGATCAGGTCGTCGAGCAGCGTCTCGTCGAGCCTCCCCTGCCGCGCGGCGTTGAGGATCGCGGTCTTCACCGCGTCGCGCCGGCGGATGCGCAGGGCCTGCAGCAGCCCGAAATAGGCGACCTCCGCGGTGTTCGGGATGAAGCTGAAGACGGTGTTCTGCAGGTCGTAGTCGATCGCCGCGAGCACCTGGTCGGCGAGGCCCGCGCCAAGCGCCTTGCGTTCGCGGTAGATGTCGGGGTCGTTGCTGCGGGAGAAATAGATGCGCTCGAACGAGCAGGACGACCGCGGCATGGCCACGGTGAAGGCGGACGACGCCACCGTGCCGCGCTTCTTCACCACCACCACGTGGCCCGGCTGCACCTCGCGCACCGAGGTCGCCTCGAGGTCGAACACCGTCATGAGCGCGGCGCGCTCGGAGGCAAAGGCCACGACCTCGTCGGTCTGGATGTAGTGGCACGGCCGGATCCCCGCCGGATCGCGCACGACGAAGGCGTCGCCGTTGCCGATCATGCCGACGAGCGTGTAGCCCCCGTCCCAGTTCGCCGAGGCGCGGGTGATCACCCGGGCGAGGTCGAGGTCTTCGCCGAGGCGGCGCGAGAGCTCGTGGCCCGGCAGCCCGCGCGTCCGCAGCAGGTGGTAAAGGTCCTGGTGCTCCTCATCGAGGTAGAAACCGATCTTCTCCAGCAGCGCCTGCGTGTCGGTGGCGAAGATCGGATGCTGGCCCATCGCGATGAGGCTGTCGTTCAGCTCCACCGGATTGGTCATGTTGAAATTCCCGGCC
The DNA here is from genome assembly GCA_037916645.1 of Opitutales bacterium. Taxonomy (GTDB): domain Bacteria; phylum Verrucomicrobiota; class Verrucomicrobiia; order Opitutales; family Opitutaceae; genus Fen-1467. Next base: position 1,472 of record JBAIXJ010000567.1, read on the forward strand.
AGCATCAGATTCCGGGTCGGCCAGGGGCTGCGCCGGAAATACGGATGGCACGCGCTGAGGCTGTACCCGCCCGAGGTGCCGTAGCGCAGGTGGCCCAGCAGGAGTTCGCCGCCGAAGTCGAAGTGCCGCTTCACCGTGTCGGTGAACTCGGGATGGATCGTGCCGTCGGCGACCTGGTCGCCGTACTGCTGGAGCAGGTCCTTGAAGATCCGGTCGAGCGGGTTCGACTTGATGTTGCGCTCGCGGAACATGTACGGCTCGCCCATCGGCACATCGAGCTTCACGCACGCCACCCCCGCGCCGTCCTGCCCGCGGTTGTGCTGCTTTTCCATCAGCAGAAACAGCTTGAAGAACCCCCACAGCGGCGTGCCGTACTTCTCCTGGTAGTAGGCCAGCGGCTTGAGGAGCCGGATCAGGGCGACGCCGCATTCGTGTCGGATCGCGTCGCTCATGAACCCGCCGCCCTCCCGCCGGGCACCGCCCGGCCCGCCCACGCCGTCACACTGAGTCGTCCCGATTCAATCGGCGATTGTCGGTCGGACAACGGCAACGCCTGAAATAGGTTCCTCACGCGTGATTGAGCCCGACCATTCCGATGACCCGCCGGAATTCGTCAATGGCTTTCTCGCGCCCGACCGGCGAAAGCGTTCGTAGTCCGGCGTTTTGGGAGCATCAGCCGCGTCGATGCTCGCCGGCCGTTCCGGGGTCCGGTCGCCGGCCCCCGGCATTCGTCGCCGCTCCTTGACCGCCCCCGGGATGTTTGCGAGCGTGCCGTCACCTCTACCATGCTGATTCTCCGCGGCTCCCCGGCCCTCTCGGTTTTTCGCCTCCAGAAGCTCCGCCAGGATCTCGCCGCCGGCCTGCCCGCGATCCGCGCCGTCAGCGCCCAGTTCATCCACCTGGCCGAGGTGACCGCCGAGCTGACCGCGCCCGAGCGG
>JBAIXJ010000568.1:0-3445 GCA_037916645.1 Opitutales bacterium
GCCGAACGCCATCATGGGGCTGTTCGTCTCGGTGTAGCGGCCCTGGACGGAAACCTGCGGATACCACGCGGCCTGCGCCTGCTCGGTCATGGCCTCCGCGCCGGCCACGCGCTGGCGGGCGATCCGGGAGTCCGGGCTGTTCTTCAGGGCGGTCTCGAGCGCGCGATCCAGCGTCCAGGCCTCGGCCCGCAGGCTTGGAGTGTTTGTCACGTAATACGTGACAAACAACGTCAGCCCCAGCGCCGGCAGCCGGCGGATCAGTGCCCGGGCGTTTGTAACGTAATACGTGACAAACCGGCCAAGACGGACGGTCGGGAGCGCGACTGCGGAAGGCGAAAAGGGATTCATGGCGGGTCAGGCGGAGCGGCCGCCGAGCGCCAGGAGCAGGCCGAGAAAGCCGCCGTAGAGCGCGCCGCGCCACCAAGTGGAGGTGAGCGGGCAGGTGCCGGAGGTGCACTGCCCGAAGTAGCCCATCAGTCCGCCCAGCACGGCGCCGGCGAGGACAATGGCCGCGAAACGGAGGGCCGGGTGGTTCACGGCTGCTTCTCCTTGGCGCCGACGCAGAGGCCGAGGGCCCGCAGGATCATCTCGGCGGGACAGAAGCCGGTGAGGGCGGACTGGATCAGGTTGACGCCCACGAACACCGCGAGGAGCAGCCACCACGGGCTGACGAAGTGCGCGAGGGTGACGCTGGTCAGCACGAGGGTGCCGGCGAGGATGCGGATGCAGGATTCGAGTTTCATGGAGAATCGGCTTGACTCTTGTTTAGTTATATGCGCATATACGCATACAGTTGAATCCATGTCAAGCTCTCTTTCCTTGTCCTGCCTGCAAATGAAGCCCGTCCTCCTTTCCGATGAGGCGCTCGAACTGGTGGCCCGGCGGTTCGCCGTCCTGGCCGAACCCATGCGCCTGCGCCTCCTCCGCGCCCTGTTCGGCGGCGAAAAGAACGTGCACACGCTGGTCGAGCTCACCGGCGGCACCCAGGCGAACGTCTCCCGTCATCTCCAGACGCTGACCGACGCCCACCTGCTCCGGCGCCGAAAAGCGGGCCTGGAAGTGTTTTACGCGATCGGCGATCCGTCGATCTTCAAGCTCTGCGAGCTCGTCTGCGGCAGCTTGGAAAAGGAGCACGCCGCCAAGGCGGAGGTCTTCCGCGGCGAGTAGCCCCGCTAACGTTGGGCCGCGGCGGCGGGATGCTTTCTGCTAACCCCCGGCCTCCCGCGGTTTTTCCGCGAGCCCCGGGCCGTCTTGCTTCATAGGTTGCAGTTCGCCCTTGGTCCGCCCATTCCATCTCTTCTCTCATGGTAAGCGATCTGATCATCGGCATGGCCGGCTCGGGAGGCGACGGCATCGTCTCCGCCGGCGAATCCCTCATTAGCGCCGCGGCGACGGAAGGCTACTCGGCCATTCTGACCAAGAGCTTCGGCTCCCAGATCCGCGGTGGCGAGTCCTCCTGCCGCCTGCGCGTGTCGAGCCGGGCGGTGCGGAACCCCGGCGGCACCTTGGACGTCGCGGTGGTGCTGAACTGGGAGGACTTCCTGAAGTTCGGCGGCGAGCTGCCCGTGGGCCCCGCCACGATCGTCATCTACGAGACCAAGACCGGCGTCGCCCCCTCCGCCCTGCCCCTCAAGGCCGTCGTGCCCGCCGCGGCGGTGTCCGTCCCGATGGAGGACATGGCCATGAAGGCGGCGGGCGTCCAGCTCGCCAAGAACAACGTGGTCCTCGGCCTGCTCGCCGGCTGGTTCGACCTCGCGCGGGAGAGCATCCCGGCCGGCATCCGCAAGAAGTTTGCCAAGAAGGGCGACGCCGTCGTCCAGGCCAACGAGCGCGCGTTCGCGGCCGGACTGGAGTATGCGGAGAAGAATCCCCTGCCGGTGGACCGGCGCCTCGGCCCGTCCGCGGGAGGCGACGGCCGCAAGATTCTCACCGACGGCAACGAGATGTGCGGCGCGGCCGCCCTGTTCGCCGGCTGCAAGTTCTTCGGCGGCTATCCCATCACGCCCGCGTCCGAGATCATGCAGTACCTCGGCCGCGAGATCTGGAAGCATGGCGGCTCGCTCCTGCAGGCGGAGGACGAGATCGCCGGCGTGGCCGCCGCCGTCGGCGCCTCGTTCGCCGGCGTCAAGGCCATGACCGCCACCTCCGGCCCCGGACTCTCGCTCAAGACCGAGGTGCTGGGCCTGGCCAGCGTCGCCGAGCTCCCGCTCGTGTGCGTCGACGTCCAGCGCGGCGGGCCGTCCACCGGCATGCCGACCAAGGCCGAGCAGGCGGACCTGTTCGCGGCCGTCTTCTCCGCCCACGGCGACACCGTGCGCCCGGTACTCGCGCCGATCAGCGTCGAGGACATCTTCGGCGTCACGGTCGAGGCCTTCAACATCGCGGAGCACTACCAGACGCCGGTCATCATCCTCTCCGACCAGGAGATCGCCCAGCGCAAGGAGATCGTGCCGCCGGTCGACACCTCCCAATTCAAGCTCATCGACCGCCTCGCGCCCAGCGGGGCCGACCTCCAGAACTACGTCCGCTTCCGCTTCACCGACTCCGGCATCAGCCCGCTCAGCCATCCCGGCCTGAAGGGCGGCAACTACCTCGCCGCCGGCATCGAGCATGACGAGCGCGGCGCCCCGACGGCGAGCGGCGAGATGCACGCCCGGATGAACGACAAGCGGCTGCGGAAGATGGACCCGTTGCGCCAGCGCCGGGACTTGTTCGTGGTGGAGGGCGATCCCGACGCCACGGTGGGCCTCGTGAGCTGGGGCAGCGTCGCCGGCGTGGCCCTCGAGGCGCTCGAACTCGCGCGCGCCGAGGGCCTCAAGGTCCGGCTGTTGATCCCCAAGCTGCTCTATCCCGTCGCCGAGGACATCTACCGCGACTTCTTCGCCCCGCTGCGCCGCTGCCTCGTCGTCGAGCAATCCCACCAGGGCCAGCTTCACCGGCTCATCCGGATGTGGGTGCCGGTGCCGGCCGGGTTCGAATCGCTGGCCAAGAGCGGCTCCAATCCGATTGCGCCCGCCGAGGTGCTCGCCGCCCTCCGCCAGCTTGCCACCGCCTGAATCCACGGAGCCACCACCATGAGTACCGAATGTCCCCTGAGCCCCGAGGTTTTCACTGCCAAGGATTACCGGAGCGCCCTCAAGCCGATCTGGTGTCCCGGCTGCGGCGACTACGGCGTCGTCACCGCCATCTACCGCGCCCTCGCCGCCATCGGCCGCCCGCCGCATGAGATCGCGTTCATCTCCGGCATCGGCTGTTCGAGCCGCATCCCCGGCTACACCACCGCGTACGGCTTCAACACCGTCCACGGCCGCGCGCTGCCCATCGCCCAGGGCATCAAGATGGCCAACCCGAACCTGCTCGTGCTCGCGGCCGGCGGCGACGGCGACGGCTTCTCGATCGGCGGCGGCCACGTGCCGCACGCCATCCGCCGCAATCTGGACCTGAC
>JBAIXJ010000569.1:0-4354 GCA_037916645.1 Opitutales bacterium
TTGTCGCCTCCGACGCGTGGAAACGGCCTTATCCGCGGGAGCTGGCCGCGTTTCCGAGTCCGGGGACGCGCGAGTTCAAATTCTGGCCCGCGGTCGGCCGCGTCGACAACGTCTACGGCGACCGCAATCTTGTCTGCACCTGCGCCGGGATGGACGCCTACGCCGAGACCACCGCCCCGGCGTAACACCCCGCCACGTCTCCTCGTCCGCGGAACGATGCCCGGCCATCGGGCGGCGGCGCAGATCCGTTTGTCACGCAATACGTGACAAACGCCCGGGACCGCGGCGAGTCCTCCGCGGCTCCGGTGCGCGGCATCGTCGTCATGTGAATATCATGCCCTCGACACGGGAGCGGGCCGGCACGTAAAAATGACCATGCCGTCCCATAAAGGTCATCCAGCTCGACCCCGACCGGTTGCGACGAATGTGGCGTGCGCGCTCGTGGCGCTCGCCCTGGGCCTGCCCCTGCTCGTCCTGCCTGGGCGCGCACAGGTCTCTTACTCCGGCGGGACCTACACCCAGAATTTCGACGCCCTGCCCAACAGCGGCGGCCCGTTCACCCTGAGCGGACCCGGTCCATTCGCCCTCAACGCCGCGCCATTCAACATCCCGCAGCTGGCGGGCTGGAGTTTCGCGAAGGTCAGCGGGAGCGGCTCCAACGCCTTGTTCAATTTTGGAACCGGCAGCTCCAACACCGGTTCCGTGTATTCGTTCGGCGCCGCCGGGTCGACCGATCGGGCGTTTGGCACGCTGCTGAGCGGCACCGTGGGCTCAGTGATCGGCGTCGTGTTCACCAACAACTCAGGAACCACGATCACCCAGTTCACCGTCTCATATACCGGCGAACAGTGGCGCTACGGCGGCACGACCGGCACCGACAAGCTGGCTTTTGAGTACCAGGTGAACGGCCCGAACATCACCACCGGCCCGCTCACGGCCGCCCCGGCCCTGGACTTCACCTCGCCGGTGAACGGCACCACCGGCGGCACCACGGGCGCGCTCGACGGCAACGCCGCGGCGAACCGGCGCGCCATCAGCGGGACAGTCACCGGCATCGCGTGGGCGCCCGGCCAGACGCTCGTGCTGCGCTGGTACGACTTCAACGTCACGGGCAGCGACGACGGCCTGGCCATCGACGACCTGACCTTCACCACCAATGCCGGCGCCGGCCCGGTGGCCCCGGCAGTCACCCTCACCAATCCGGCCAACGGCGCCGTCAACAGCTCCCCCGGCACCAGCGTGGCGATCACGTTCAACAATGCGAGCACCGTCACCGGCACCTGGTTCGCCATCACGGGCAGTGTCAGCGGCAGCCACAGCGCCACGGTCCTGGGCGGCCCGGGCACCTACACGCTCGTCCCCAACACCTTTTTCACCGAAGGCGAGACGGTCACCGTCACGGTTTTCGGCGCGCAGGTCACCGACGCCGGCACCGGCACGATGCACATGGCAGCCGACTACACCTTCTCGTTCACCACCCAGACGCTGGCCCCCCTGCCGATCCACACCCTCCAGGGCAACGGCACCGTCAGCCCGTATGTCGGCCAATCGGTCTCCCTGGAAGGCATCGTGACGGCCACGTTCCAAGGCCCGGACAGCCTGGGCGGATTCTACGTCCAGGCGCCGGAATCCGCTTATGACGCCGACCCCGCCACGTCCGAAGGCATCTTTGTTTTCAACACGCTCTTCACCGTCCACGTCGGCGACGCCGTGCGCATCGCCGGCACGGTGGCCGAGTTCGGCACTGCGCCCGCCACGCAGACCGAGCTCACGACCGTCACGTTTGTCAACGTGCTGAGCGCCGGCAACCCCCTGCCCGCGCCCGTGGCGGTCACGCTGCCGTTCGTCTCGGCCACGGAGGCCGAGCGCTACGAAGGCATGCGGGTCACCTGGCCGCAGTCGCTGACCGTGACGGACAACTACGACCTCGGCCACTACGGCGAGTTTGTGTTGAGCGACGGCCGGCTCGAAATCCCGACCAACGTCGTGGCCCCCGGCGCGGCCGCCCAAAACCTCGAGGCGGCGAACCTCCTCAGCCAGATCCTGGTGGATGACGGCTCCAGCGTGAATTACCCGGATCCCACGCCCGGCCTGGCCGACAGCGCCGGACACGGACTCACCCGGCGCGCCGGCAGCATTGTGACGGGACTTACCGGCATCCTCGACCAGAAATTCGGCTCCTACATCATCGAGCCGACCGATCCGGTGACCTTCACCGACGCCAACCCGCGCGGTGATCCGCCCGCCCCTGCCGGCTCCCTCCGCATCTGCATGGGCAACGTGCAGAATCTCATGAACGGGAACGGGAGCGGCCTCGACGGCGCGGCCGGCGGCTTCCCGACCAGCCGCGGCGCCTCCAACCTGACCGAGTACCAGCGCCAGCTCGCGAAGGCGACGGCCGGCATCCTCGGCCTCGCGCCCGACATCATGGGACTCACCGAGGTCGAGAACGACAGGGTCACGAACGGCCTGCCGAACAGCTACGGCCCGACGAGCGCCCTGGCCGAGCTGGTGGCGAGCCTCAACGCGAACGCGCCGGCCGGCACCAGCTACGCCTACGTCGATGCCTCGGCCGTGGACATCACGACCGACCAGATTCATGTCGCGCTCATTTACCGGGTCGAAACCGTCGCGCCGGTCGGCGCCCCGGCGATGCTGAGCGACCCGGCGTTCAACAACGTCGCGCGCAATCCGCTCGCCCAGACCTTCCTCGACCAGGGCAGTGGCCAGAAGCTCACGGTCTGCATCAATCATTTCCGCGCCAAGGGCAGCGCCGCCGCCGGCGCGGGCAACACGGACTCCGGCGACGGCCAGGGCACCAACAACGCCCTGCGCGTGCAGGAGGCCAACGCCCTCACCGCCTGGCTGGCGACGGATCCGACCGGCAGCAGCGACCCCGACTTCCTGATCCTCGGCGACCTCAATTCGTACGCGAAGGAGGACCCGGTCACCGCGATCACGGGCGCCGGGTACGTCAACGTGATCGAGAAATTCGAGGGCGAAGGCGGCTACTCGTACGCATTCAACGGCGAGTTCGGCCACCTCGACCACGCCCTCGCCAGCGCCCACCTCGCGGAGCAGGCGGTCGGCGGGGCGACCTGGCACGCCAACTCCGACGAGCCCGGCTACTACGATTACAACACCGAGAACAAGGACGCGGCGCAGCGGGCGATCAACGCGGGCACGCCCTACCGCTACGCGGATCACGATCCGGTCGTCGTCAGCCTCAGCCTGCACCCCGAGTATGCGGCACCGGCGTTTTCGCTGCAGCCGCAGTCGCAGACCGTCACCGTCGGCGACTCTGTGACCTTCACCGTCGTGGCCACCGGCTATCCCGCCCCGCTCTTCCGGTGGCAGAAGGGCGGCGGCGACCTCGGCGGGGCCACCACGGCCACGCTCAAGCTCGACCACGTCACCACGGCCGACGCCGGCAGCTACACGGCGATCGCGAGCAACACGATCGGCACCACTCCGAGCGACCCGGCCACGCTCACGGTCAACAAGGCGCCCGCCACCGTGACGCTGGGCAACCTCGCGTTCATCTACGACGGCACGCCCAAGCCCGCGACGGCCACGACCGCTCCCACGGGCCTGAATGTCGACTTCACCTACGACGGCGGCGCGGCGGCGCCGGTCAACGTCGGCTCCTACGCGGTGGTGGCCACCGTGAACGACGCCAACTACCAGGGATCGGCCACGGGCACGCTGACGATCACCGATGGGACGGCCCCCGTCATCCGGGGTCTGACGGCGACGCCGTCCGTCTTGTGGCCGGTGAACCACAAACTGGTCTCGGTCGTCATCGCGGCCGACGTCGTGGATGACGTGGATCCGTCGCCGACCACCCGCATCCTCGCGGTGTCGTCGAACCAGCCGGCGAATGGCCCGGGCGACGGCCACACCGCCTCTGACTGGGTGGTCACGGGGCCGCTAACCCTCAACCTGCGCGCCGAGCGCGCCGGCAACGCGGGCGATCGCGTCTACACGATCACCGTGGAGAGCCGCGACCAGTCCGGCAATGCCAGCACCGGCACCGTCACCGTGACGGTGCCGCACAACCAGTAGCGTCCGATTCCCGCCTCGTCTCCGGCGGCCCGCGCATTCAGCCGCCGGAGACGGCCTGCAGAACGAGCAGCCGGTCGCCGGCGCGGAGGGGCCGGTCGCGGTCGGCGATCGTCGCGACGTTGTCGTCGTTGTAGAAGATGAGGACGTGCTTCCGCGTCCGCATCGCCTCGTCGTACAGGTGCGGCCGCAGCCGCGGATGCACCTCCAGCATCCGCTGCAGCGCCTCGGCGAGGGTCGCCGCCTCCAGCGGGAACTTCCGCCGGCCGCCCGCGCAGTCGGCGAGCAGGCT
>JBAIXJ010000570.1:0-2212 GCA_037916645.1 Opitutales bacterium
GCGCCGGGCGGGCTCAACTGGACCTCGCCCGAGGGCATGTGGCAGGTGGTGATCGTCCAGCATGAGTTCCGCAGTTCGCCGACGCGGGCGGTGAACAATCCGACGCGCGGCAAGGACGACAAGAATGCGCTCGAGGACTACCTGAATCCCGCCGCGACCCGGCAGTTCCTCGCCTGGACCGAGGAGCAATACCGCCAGACCGTGGGCGGGGAATTCGGAAAGACCGTGCTGGGTTTCCGTGGCGACGAGCCCGACTACTCGATCGACGGCATTCCGTGGACGCCGACGATCTTCGACGAGTTCCAGCGGCGCAAGGGCTACGACGTGCGGCCGTTCCTCGGCGGGTTCTTCGCGTCGACGCCGACGGAGGAGCAGCGGCGGGCCAAGGCGGACTACTGGGATGTCTGGTCGGACCTGTTCCGCGACGGGTTCTTCAAGCCGCAGGGCGAGTGGTGCGCGGCCAACGGCCTGGAGTACCTGGTGCACCTCAATCACGAGGACCAGATGATGGCCCTGGTCCGCTCGGAAGGGGATTTCTTCAAGGACATGCGCTACGTGCAGGTGCCGGGCATCGACACGATCTGGCACCAGATCTGGCCGGGGCAGGTCTCGGATTTCCCCAAATACGCCTCGTCGGCCGCCCACGTCTTCGGCCGGCCGCGGGCGTTCACCGAGAGCTTCGCCGCGTACCGGCCGCCGCCCAGTGTGGCGCAGGCGCGCTGGATCATGAACCAGCAGTACGTGCGCGGCATCAACCTGCAGGAGCTCATGTTCGTCCCGGCGTCGACCAAGGGGAAGCCCGGCTTCCGCGGGTGGATGGCCGATGAGAAGTTTCCCGCCGCCGTCGCCTACGCCAACCGGGCCACCTACCTGCTGGCGCAGGGCCGCCCCGCCGCGCAGATCGCGGTCTACTATCCGACCCTCAGCCTGTGGCTCGGCGATGCCGCGGCGGACACCTCCGTCCTCGCCGTGATGCAGCAGCTGCTGGAGCAGCAGCGCGACTTTGATTTTGTGAACGAGGAGGCGTTGGCGACCGCGCTTACGCCGGAGGGCGGGACGCTGAGGAACCTCAGCGGCCAGGCGTATCGCGCGGTCATCCTGCCGCCGACCCGCGTCATCTCGAAGCTGGCGCTGGACCGCCTGCAGGCCTTTGCCGCCGCGGGCGGGAAGGTGATCGTGCTCGGGGCGGGGCCGTCGCTGGTCGTGGACCAGACGTTCCTGCACGCCGGCGACGCCCCCGACTGGAAATGGGCGCTGCGGGAAAAGTCGGCCCGCTTGACGCCGGAGATTCTCGCGGCCCTGCCGCCGCCCGACGTGACGCTGGACCAGCCCTGTCCGGCGGTGAAATGCCTGCACCGCCACTGGCGCGACGCGGAGCTGTATTTCTTCTTCAACGAGGGGGACCAGCCGCAGGCGCGGCAGGTGACGCTGCTGGGCGACGGCCCCGCGCAGGTCTGGGACGCCGAAACGGGGACCATCGCCGCGCTGGCGGCTACCCCCGCGGCGAATGGAACAGTCAGACTGCCGATGGAGTTGGCGCCGGGGGGCACGAAGTTCATCGTGCTCGGATCGTCCTCCAATCCCTGAACCCTAACGTGCGGCACCCGACGGGCGCGCGGACGCGATCCGCCGCCTGAAGCCCCGCCGTTCCACCGCAGCATCCGACCATGAAATCCAAAGGCTTCCCCCTGTGCTGGCTCGCAAGCGGGCTGATCGTGTTGGCCGCCGCGGCGCCGTTGTCCGCCGCGTCCGCGATCCCGCATCTGGAAAAGCGCGGGCACGCCACCCAGCTCATCGTCGACGGCCAGCCGTACCTGGCGCTGGCCGGCGAGACCGCAAACACCGCGTCCTCCAGCCTGGAGTACATGGACGAGGTCTGGCCGCGCCTGGTGCGCATGCGCCTGAACACCGCCCTGGTGGGCGTGGGCTGGGACTGGATCGAGCCGGCCGACGGCCGGTATGACTTCACGCTGGTCGACGGCCTGCTGGCCGGCGCGCGGGCCCACCACCTGCGCCTGATGCTCCTGTGGTTCGGGAGCTGGAAGAACGGCATCTCGAGCTTCGCCCCGGCGTGGGTGAAGGCCGACCAAGCGCGGTTTCCACGCGTGCAGATCAAGGGCGGCAAGTCCATCGAGGTGCTGTCGCCGCTCCGGGAGCCGAACCGGGACGCCGACACCCGCGCCTACGTCGCGCTGCTGCGCCACTTGCGGGA
>JBAIXJ010000571.1:0-2435 GCA_037916645.1 Opitutales bacterium
GCAGGTTCAGGTGTGGGACAATCGCGGGAACGCGTCCGGCTGGAGCCTGCCGGCGCACTGGGAGATGGGCCTGCTCCAACCCGCCGACTGGAAGACCCGCTGGATCACGCCCGACCTCGCGGAGGACCCCCAAGAGTCCAATCCTGCGCCGATGCTGCGCCGGACGTTCACGGTCAAGGGATCCGTGGCCCGGGCGCGTCTCTACGCCACGGCGATGGGGTTGTATCAACTCGAGCTCAACGGCCGCCGGGTGGGGGCGGACTGTCTTGCGCCCGGATGGACGGCGTATGACTTCCGATTTCAGTACCAGACGTACGACGTGACCGACCAGGTCCGGCCGGGCGAGAATTGTCTCGGCGCCCTGTTGGGCGACGGCTGGTTTCGGGGCCGCTTGTCGTGGACGAGGCATCGCAACAGCTACGGCGAGAAGCTGGCGCTGCTCGCGCAGCTGGTGATCACCTATGCCGACGGCAGCAGCGAGGTCGTGGGCTCGGACGAAAAATGGAAGGCGGCCACGGGCCCCATCCTGGCCTCGGACCTCTACATGGGAGAGACCTACGACGCCCGGCTCGAGCGCCCGGGATGGAGCCAGCCCGGTTATGACGACCGCGAATGGCGGGGCGTGACCATTCTGCCGCCGCCCGCGGCCCGCCTCACGGCCTCCGCGCCGTCGGTCCGCCGGATCGAGGAGATCAAACCCGTCCGGCTCCTGAAGACCCCCGCGGGCGACACCGTCCTCGACATGGGTCAGAACATGGTGGGCTGGCTGCGGTTCCAGGTGACCGCGCCCGCGGGCACGACCATCACCCTGCGCCATGCCGAGGTGCTGGACAAGGCCGGCAACCTCTACACCGAGAACCTGCGCGGGGCCGACCAGACGATCCGCTACACCGCCCGCGGCGGCGGGCCCGAGACCTTCGAGCCGCATTTCACCTTCCAGGGCTTCCGCTACGTGGCCATCAGCGGCTGGCCGGGCGAACCCGCGCTCGGCGCCTTCACCGGCGTGGTGGTCCACTCCGCGCTCGCCCCGGCCGGCGCGTTCAGCTGCTCCGATCCGCTGATCAACCAGCTCCAGCACAACATCGTCTGGGGGCAGAAGGGCAACTTCGTCGACATCCCCACTGATTGTCCGCAGCGCGACGAGCGGCTGGGCTGGACCGGCGACACACAGGTGTTTGCACGGACCGCCTGCTTCAATTTCGACTGCGCGACGTTCTACACGAAGTGGCTCGCGGATCTCGCCCTCGACCAGCAGGACGACGGCGCCGTCCCGCACGTGAGTCCCGACGTGATCGCGCACCGCGAGCGCAAGGGCCACTCGGCGGCCGCGGGCTGGGCCGATGCGGCCGTGGTCGTGCCGTGGACGGTCTACCTGTCGTACGGCGACCGGCGAATCCTCGAGCGGCAGTACCCGAGCATGAAGGCGTGGGTGGAGTACATGCGCCGCGCGGCGGGCGACCGGTATCTCTGGAACACGGGCGACACGTTCGGCGACTGGCTGGCTTTTGCCACGATCGATCCGGGCTATCCGGGCGCCACTACCGACAAGGATCTGATCCAGACGGCCTATTTCGCGCATTCCACCGACCTGCTGGGGGAGACGGCGCGCGTGTTGGGCCGGCAGGGGGATGCCGCGGACTACGCCGAACTGTCGGCCAAGATCAGAGCCGCCTTTTTGAAGGAATTCGTCACGCCCAACGGCCGCCTGGCCTCGAACACGCAGACCGCGTACGCGCTCGCCCTGGCCTTCGATCTCCTGCCGGAGAGCCTGCGGCCGCGCGCGGCGGAGCGGCTGGCGGCCGACGTGCGCAAGTTCAAGCACCTCACCACCGGCTTCCTCGGCACGCCGGTCCTGTGCAAGGTGCTCAGCGACACCGGACACCTGGACGAGGCCTACCTGCTGCTGAACCGCAAGGAGTATCCCTCGTGGCTGTATCCCGTGACGCAGGGCGCCACCACCATCTGGGAGCGCTGGGACGGCCAGAAGCCGGACGGCACGTTCCAGGACAAGGGGATGAACTCCTTCAACCATTACGCCTACGGCGCCATCGGGGAGTGGCTGTACCGGGTCGTCGCCGGCATCGATCTCGATCCCGAGCAGCCCGCCTACAAGCACATCCTCATCCAGCCGCGACCCGGCGGCGGGCTGACGTCCGCGGAAGCCTCGTTGCGCACCATGTACGGGCGCGTGGCCTCGAGCTGGGAGCTCAAGGACGGGCGGATGGTTCTGCAGGTGGAGATCCCCGCCAACACCTCCGCCACGGTCCGTCTGCCGCATGCCCAGCCCGGGCAGGTCACCGAGAGCGGGCAGCCGCTGCGCACGGCGCCGGGGATTTCCGCGGTGCGCCAGGCGGACGACGCGGTGTCGGCCGAACTTGGCTCGGGCAGCTACACATTTGCCTACCCGCTGGGCGGAAAGCCCAGTTGAGAACTGG
>JBAIXJ010000572.1:0-1788 GCA_037916645.1 Opitutales bacterium
CGAGGCTCATCCGCGGAGTGAAATTGGTCGAGCAGCTCACATTGTCGCCGCTCGATTCGCCCACCAGGCGGCCCTCCCGTTTCAGGCGGGCGTAGAGCTTGGTGTCCGGCAGCGCGTTGAGCAGGCCGACCATGGCCGTGACGATCCCGCTCTTCTGGATGAACTCGACCTGGCGGCGGAAGATCGACGGCGTGTCACTGTCGAATCCCACGATGAAGCCGCCCTGCACCTGCAGGCCCGCGCGCTGCAGGCGCTTGACGTCCTCCACGAGGTCCCGGCCCCGGTTCTGGACCTTGTGGCATTCCGCGAGACCGCTCTCGTCGGGGGTCTCGATGCCAATGAACACCTGGTCGAAGCCCGCCTCGACCATCAGCCGCACCAGCTCCTCGTCGTCGGCCAGGTTGATCGACGCCTCGGTGTAGAACGTCAGCCGCCGCCCGTGCGCCTTCTGCCACTCGATGAGGTGCGGCAGCAGCTCGGTGCGCAGGGCGCGCTTGTTGCCGATCAGGTTGTCGTCGACAAAGAACACCTGGCCGGTCCAGCCGTGGGCGCAGAGGGCGTCGAGTTCGGCCAGCACCTGGCGCGCCGACTTGACCCGCGGCCGGTGGCCGAACTTGGCCGTGACATCGCAGAACTCGCAGTCGAACGGGCAGCCGCGCGAATACTGCACGCTCATCGAGGCGTAGCGCTCGAGATCGAGGAGGTGCCAGAGCGGCGCCGGAGTCTCCCGAAGGTCGGGGAACTCCGCCGTGGCGTAGAGCGGCTTCGCCGCCCCGGCCGCCAGGTCACGGAGGAACGGCGGCAGGGTGAGCTCGGCCTCGTTCAGCACGAAATGGTCGACGCCGGGGAACTCCGCATGCCCGCTGGTGAAGAGCGGGCCGCCCGCGACGATCCGCTTGCCCGCGGCCCGGCAGCGCGCAATCAGCGCCTCCGCGGACTCGCGCTGGGCGATCATCGCGCTCAGAAACACCACGTCGGCCCAGCGCAGGTCGCGCTCCTTAAGCTTGCGGACGTTGACGTCGACCAGCCGCTTCTCCCACTCGGGCGGGAGCATCGCGGCCACCGTCAGCAGGCCGAGCGGCGGGGAGCCCGCCTTCTTGTGGATGAATTTCAGCGCGTGCTTGAAACTCCAGAACGTGTCCGGGAACTCCGGATAGAGCAGCAGAACCTTCATTGCTGTCGCCAAGCCTAGGCCGATCGGCGGGAAAGGGAAGAACCATCGTCTTCGCCGCGCGCCGCCCGGCCATGCAATGAGATTTGCGCCGCGCCGATTCCTGTGCTCGCATCGGCGCATGAACCATTCGATCGACGTCGACGACCTGCTGGAACGGTTCTGCCGCTACGTCCGTCTCGACACCCGCAGCGATCCCCATTCGCCCAGCTGCCCGAGCACACCCGGGCAATGGGACCTGCTCCGCCTCCTCGAGCAGGAGCTGAAGGCGCTCGGCCTCGCCGAAGTGCGGCTCACCGCCGACGGCTACGTGCTGGCGACCGTGCCGCCCACGTCGCCCAAGGCCGGCGTGCCCCGGGTCGCGTGGTTCGCGCACGTCGACACGGCGACCGAACTGCCGGGCGGCGCCAAGCCGATCGTGCACCGCAAATACGACGGGAAACCGATCGCCCTGCCCGACGACCCCGACCAGCAGCTCACCGTCGAGACGATCCCGCACCTGCGCGAGAAGATCGGGCACGACATCGTCACGGCGAGCGGCACGACCCTGCTCGGCGCCGACGACAAGGCGGGCGTCGCCGTGGTCATGACGGCGGTGCGCCACCTCCTCCGGCATC
>JBAIXJ010000573.1:0-3362 GCA_037916645.1 Opitutales bacterium
ACAGTGCCGGCTATAACGGCAACTTCCTCGCCATACCCGGCCACGACGTGCGGACCTTCCGCTGGAGTGGACCAGACACCTATCGCGACGGCACGTCCTCCAATGTGTTGTTCAAGGTGACGCAGAATCTGAGCGAAAACCTGCACCTTCTCGCCGGCGTCGATCACTCCACCTTCAAGTGGGACCAACTGGACAATCTGGCCGCGCTCCAGCAGGTGTCCTCCGGTAGCAGCGTCCCTGCCTGGGCGATCGCGCCGATAACCTACGCCGGGATCGTCTCGAGCCAATCCGGCGTTCCGGCCGGTCCGCAGCCTTCGACGATCGGCTACCAGTGGGAGAAGCACCACCAGGACAACACGCACGACCAGGTCCGCGTGGAGCTGAACTACACCCTGAAGCTGTTCCAGAATGCGAACAAATGGGTGCGCATGAACAACTCGTTCCTCGGTGGCTTCAGCTACACGAAGGAAAAGGTTGAGGACCATATCCGCCAGACTCCGGGTGACGTCGTTAATTATCACAGCCCCTCCGACTACACGTATTTCCACTACGGCAAGCAGGGGAACGGATCGCCCGAGCACGCGTTGGTCGAGTGGGACAATCAGAAGACCACCACTTCGAATCCGGCGTACTATGGCGTCTATCAAGGCAAGCTTCTCGACGATCGTCTGACGCTGATCGCCGGCATCCGCCGCGATCGCAGCTGGAACAATGTCTGGCAGTACAATCCCGAGTACAATTCCGACGGCACGCCGCGTGGCGACAAGGCGCCGTCCACCATGAGCGCGACGCCGAGCCGCGACACGACGCACCAGTACGGTGCCAGCCTCGACATTACGCCAAACCGCGAACTCGCGGTGTACGTGATGCATTCGGAAGGCGTCGAACCGAACTACCAGGGGAAGCTCGATCTGTACGGCCAGCCTTTGCAGGCGACAGTCGCCAAGAACAACGAGCTCGGCCTCAAGTTCGACCTTCTCCACGGCAAGATCTCCGGCACGGTCAGCCGGTTTGAGATCACTCGCAGCCGCGCGCAGGTCGGCAGTTCCAGCCTGGTGTGGTTCGCGCCGGTCGTGGCGAACAACCTGCATTTCAATCCGAACAAGGACATCGTCTACAACGTCAACGACCTGAACCCGTACAACAACGGCTGGAATGCCGCGGTGGTCGACTCGACCGCGCAGTGGGACGCGGCCGTCGCCGCCGGCTCCATCTACCAGGCGACCAACTCCGCGGGCAGCACCAACTGGTACTGCAACGCGTCCAAGCCCACCGGCGCCGCCCTGCTCGACGCCGTGTTCGCGAACGTGGCGAAGGAGAACCAGTACGGGTGGTGGGGCTGGATCTACGCCGGCGCCGATCCCGGCAGCCTGCCGTTTGACAACCTGGTCAACAACGCGACCATGGACGACAACGGCGCGCAGAAGAGCGTGGCGACGGGCAGCGACCGCTCCAAGGGCTGGGACGCCCAGCTGCTGTTCACGCCGACCAACAATCTCCAGATCCTGTTCTCCTGGTCCCATGTCGAGAAGGTGGTGCTCAACGCCCAGGCGTGGCCGAAGTACCCCTACCCGCAGGACCGCTGGGCCATCTGGTACGCGCCCATCTCTTGGGCCGCCACGGCGGGCCGGCCGCTGAATCAGGTCTACACCAACCCGCAGGACACCTCGACCTTCATCGCCTTCGGCACCGGCCTGCCGATGGACGACACGCCGAAGGACCAGGCGACCTTCTGGGTCAACTACCAGCTCCCGAAGGCCACGCGGCTCGCAGGCCTGTCCCTCGGCGTGGGCGGCGAGTACGAGAGCGCCCGGACGATTTACCCGGCGTACGGCCAGAACGCGTTGGATAACTTCGGCAAGACGATCACGCTCGTCACGCCCAGCCGCACGACGATCAACGCGATGCTCAAGTACACCTTCAAGAGCGAAGGCCACGACGCCAGCATCCAGCTGAATGTCGACAACGTCATGAACGACCGGAAGCTCTACGGCTTCATCTACGCCGCGCCGCGCCGCTGGCAGCTCTCGTTCGACTACAAGCTCTGACGAATCGCCGGCGAAATCTCTCCACCACTGATTACGCGGATGGGCACGGATCCTGGCGGTCTGCGCCGGTTCCGTTGCCATCGGGAAGAGAATGATCTGCGCCCATCGGCGTGATCCGTGGTGACAGAAACACGCGCATTCGGGTGCATTCCGTCTCCCTCCCATGCATGGCTCTCTCTTCCTGCGCCTCGCCGCCGCGCTCGCCGCCCTCGGCCTGGGCGCCGCCCGCGCCGCGGGCGCCTGGTCCCTCATTGAAACCAGCCGGGACCCCGGCCACCGGCTGACCACGCTCGCCCCGCCCGCCGCGACCGCCGGGCCGGCCGCCCCGGGTGCAATCGTGCTGCAGCCCGGCGAGCGCTATCAGGAAATGATCGGCTTCGGCGGGGCCCTGACCGAAGCCTCCGCCTGGGTGCTGGCCCAGCTGCCGCCGGAGAAGCGCATGGAGGTGCTCCGTCGCTACTACGACCCGCAAACCGGCATTGGCTACACCCTCGCCCGCACCCATCTCAACAGCTGCGATTTCGCCCTTCATCTGTGGTCGCTCGACGAGGTCCCCGGCGATTACGACCTCCGGCACTTCAGCCTCGAGCCCATGCGCCGGTGGGTCCTGCCGCTGCTGCACGACGCCCGGCAGATCGCCGGATCCGACGAGAACTTCCGGCTGCTCGTATCGCCGTGGAGCCCGCCGGCCTGGATGAAGACCAACAACCGGATGGACGACGGCGGATCGCTCCGGCCCGAATACGCGCCGGCGTGGGCGGAGTTCTACGTCCGGTTCGCCCAGGCGATGCAGCGGGAGGAGCACCTGCCTCTTTGGGGCTTCACGGTCCAGAACGAACCGGAGGCGCACCAGACGTGGGAGTCGTGCCTCTACACGCCGGAGCAGGAGCGCGATTTCGTCAAAAACCACCTCGGTCCCGCGCTCGAGCGGGCCGGCCTGGCCGGAAGCATCAAGCTCATCGGCTGGGACCACAACCGCGACGCGATCGAGGCCCGGGCCGCCGCGCTGTTCGGCGACCCGCAGGCGGCGCGCTACTTCTGGGGCCTCGGGGTGCATTGGTATATCAGCGACGAGTTCTCGGCATCGGGGCGGGTGCACGCCGCGTTTCCGGACAAGCCCATCCTCTTCACGGAAGGCTGCTGCGAGGGCGGCACCGGCATCGGGCAGTGGGACCACGGCGAGGTCTACGCCGCGCAGATGATCGGCGACTTCCGGAACTGGGTCTGCGGCTTCATCGATTGGAACATCGCGCTCGACCAGCG
This sequence comes from Opitutales bacterium, assembly GCA_037916645.1. Lineage (GTDB taxonomy): Bacteria > Verrucomicrobiota > Verrucomicrobiia > Opitutales > Opitutaceae > Fen-1467. Next base: position 3,312 of record JBAIXJ010000573.1, read on the forward strand.
CGGCGGCCCGAACCATGTCGGCAATTTCTGCGACGCCCCGGTGATCGTCGA
>JBAIXJ010000574.1:0-4718 GCA_037916645.1 Opitutales bacterium
ACCACACCCACGAGAACGAGCCCGAGGGAGGAGAGAATCGTCTGGCCGGGAGACTTCATGAACGGGCGGTGAGGAAGCGCGAAGCCGGTGCCGCTGTCAAGGCTGCAGTGCGGCGGCGCCCGCCCCACGCCGTCATTCGCCGGCCTCGTGGACCGCCTTGAAGGCAAGCGCCGCCACGGCGCCGCCAAGCAGATCGGCGACGAGGTAGACGCCGAGCTGGTGGAGGTTGGCGAGGCCCATCAGGAACACGCCGAGCCCCACGGCGGGGTTGAAGGCCCCGCCCGAGATGCCGCCGACCACCCCGGCGCCGGCGAAGACCGTGAACCCGATGGCGAGGCCGGAGAAGGAATTGCCCGCCGTGCCCTTCGCCGTGGCTGTGTTCAGCACAACCCAGCAGAGCGCGAACGTGAAGAGAAACTCGACGACCAGCGAGGCCTTGGTCGGGAAGAGCGTGGGTCCGAGCGGAGGCTTGCCGACAAGGGCGACGACCAGCAGGGCCGCAACCGCGCCGGCGGCGAGCTGCGCGATCCAATAGGGCACCACATCCCGGGGCGCGCATTTGCCGCGCAGCCAGACGGCGAGCGTCACGGCGGGATTCAGGTGACCGCCGGAGACATGGCCACCGGCGAAGATCATCACCATCAGGACGGCGCCGATGGCGACCGGGGCGAGGGGGGCGCCGGCGCGCACGGCGGTGCCCACGGTGAAAACGAGGAAGAACGTGCCGATGAACTCGACGAGGTATTTCTTCATGGCGGGAGGGGTAGGCCCGACCATTTGCGCGGTTGGCCCGCGGAGTCGAGCGCGAAGGACAGCCGTCTGCCCCGTGGCGGCCATCGTTCCGTTGCGCCCGGAGGCCGGTGGCGTTAGGCCACGCGCCATGAAGGATCGAGTCACGCTGGTGCAGGGGGACATCACCACGCTGGCGGTGGACGCCATCGTCAACGCCGCCAACGAGTCGCTGCGGGGCGGCGGCGGGGTGGACGGCGCCATCCATCGCGCGGCGGGACCGGGGCTGCTCGAGGAATGCCGCGGCCTGGGCGGGTGCCCCACGGGCCAGGCCAGGCTCACGCGCGGCCACCGGCTGCCCGCGCGTTTTGTCATCCACACGGTCGGGCCCGTCTGGCGCGGCGGCGCAGCGGGCGAGCCGGAACTGCTGGCGTCGTGCTATCGGAGTGCGCTCGGCCTGGCGGAGAAGCACGGGCTGGCCACGGTGGCGTTCCCCTCGATCAGCACCGGCGTCTACGGGTATCCGATCGCGCGGGCGTGCCGCATCGCGTTGCGGACCACGATGGCGTTCCTGCAACGCCACGCGCTGCCCCGCGCCGTGACCTTCGTCTGCTTCTCGCCGCGCGATTTGGAGGAGTACGGGGCGGCGCTCGAGGAGATTGCGGGCGAGGCGGCAGGCAAAGGGCGTCCCGACTGAAGCATTTCTCCAGCACGACCGGCGCTTGCGGGAATGCGGGGCGTGGTTTTCGTCTCCCAAGTGAGATGAGAACCCTCGTGATGCTGGTGGCGGCGGTCGTCCTGGCGCAAGGGGCGCCCGCCGCGCCCGAAACGAAAGAACCCATGGAACACAAGACCGAATTCGCGGTGTTGGGCGGCGGCTGCTTCTGGTGCATGGAGGCGGTGTTTGAACGGGTGCCCGGCGTGATCGCCGTCGTGAACGGCTACTCCGGGGGCCAGGTGGCCAATCCCACCTACGAGCAGGTGTGCACCCACACGACCGGCCATGCCGAGGTGGTGCAGATTGAATTCGATCCGGCGAAGGTCTCCTATGCCCACCTGCTGGAGGTCTTCTGGAACGCGCACGACCCGACGAGCCTCAACCGGCAGGGCGCGGACGAGGGTCCGCAGTATCGTTCGGCCATCTTCTACCAGAACGAAGCGCAGAAGGTGGCGGCAGAGAATTCCAAGGTCGCCGCCCAGCGCGAGCTGTCCCGGCCGATCGTGACGGAGATCGTGCCGCTCGAGAAGTTCTGGCCGGCGGAGGACTATCACCAGCACTATTTCGCCAAGCACCCCGACCAGGGGTACTGCGCCTTTGTCATTCGCCCCAAGGTGATGCACCTGCAGCAGGAGGGCGTGATCCCGAAGTGAGCTTGTCGCCGGCGGCCCGGGGGCGGTAAGGGTGGCGCGTGCCCGCCCCTCGTCCGCCATCGGCTCCCGCCGTCTCGGTTGTCCTTCCGGTCCACAATGCCCGGCCGACGGTGGAGCGCGCGGTGTCGAGCATCCGGCGGCAGACCTTCGCCGACTGGGAACTCATCGCGGTGGATGACGGCTCGACCGACGGATCGCGCGCGCAATTGGAAACGTGGAGTCGCGACGAGCCGCGGGTGCGCGTGTTGCCGCGCGCCCACGGCGGCATTGTCGCCGCGCTCAACGCCGGCCTGGCCGCGGCGCGGGGCGCCCTGATCGCGCGCATGGACGCCGATGACGAATCCCATCCGGAACGCCTCGCGGCGCAGGTGCGGCTCCTCGCGGCCCAGCCCGAGATCGGGGTGGCCGGCTGCCTCGTCGAGTTCGGCGGCGACCGTGCGGCGGGGCGCGGGTACGCGCTCCATGTGGACTGGCTCAACGCGCTGGTTTCGCCCGAGGAGATCGCCCTCAGCCGCTTCGTGGAATCGCCGTTCGCCCATCCGTCGGTCATGTTCCGTCGGGAATTGACCCACCGCTTCGGCGCCTATCGGGAGGGCGATTTCCCGGAGGACTACGAGCTCTGGTTGCGCTGGGCAGCGGCGGGGGTGCGGATGGCCAAGGTGCCGCGTGTCCTCCTCACTTGGGTGGATTCGCCCGGGCGGCTCTCCCGCTCCGATCCGCGCTACGCCCCGGACGCGTTCTACCGGATGAAGGCGGAGTACATCGCGCGGGAAGTGGCGGCACGAGCGCAGCTCGGCGGCCGGGGGAAGCCGCTTCTGGTGTGGGGCGCGGGTCGGCCGACGCGCAAACGGGCCGCCCATTTGGAATGCCACGGCCTGGCGATCGCCGGCTATATCGACATCGACCCGCGGAAGATCGGTCGGCGGATCGGGGGGCGTCCGGTGATCGCGCCGGAGGGGCTGCCGCCACCGGGCGGGGCGTTCGTCCTCGGTTTCGTGGGCAGCCGCGGGGCGCGTGATCTCGTCCGCGTCCGCCTCGCCGCCCGCGGCTACGTCGAGGGCAGGGATTTTCTGATGTGCGCGTGACGCCGGCCCGGGTTGTCAGCCTGATCCGGCGGGGGTTTTCGGCGGACCTGTTTCGGAGGCAGGCGCCGGGGGCGCCGGCGCGGGCGATTCAACCGCCGCCGGCGCAGCCCGCGGCGGCGCGGTGAAATGCAGGCCTGCCAACGGCGCCAAATCGAGCGTCAGTTCGAGCGGTTCCTTGTCCAACCGGCCCGCCAGCGTGAGGCGCCTGGGCCCCGGGGTGATGCGGAAGAACAAGCTGCCCTGGGCCAGTTGCCCGGGTGCGATCGTGGCTGGCAGCACCAAGTGGCGCCGGTTGAACTCGGCTTCGATGGTGTGACGCCCGCGGACATTGCCGACCACGGCGACCACGGCATAGATCGGCACGGCAATAACCGCCGCCCCGGCCACGGCGGCGCCGGCGGTGATGCCCCCCATGGCGGTACCCGTGATCACGCCCCCGGCAGCCATGGCCGCCGCGGTCCCGACCACCGCACCGCCAACTCCCAAGGTCACGATGCGGCCGGTGTCATTGGATTTGGTGTTCTGCCACCAAGTCTTGCTCGCCTTCTCGATCGCCCACGGATCGGTGCCCGGCGTCAGGCGCTGGTCCTGATAGTCAATGAGGGTCGCCGATTCGATGGTCAGTGGAACCGCGCTCCGGTTGGCCACCGTGAGCACGTATTCGTCCCAGAACGCCTTTCGTTTCCATGAGCCGGGCCCTTCGTAGACGATGACAGTGTGCAGGACGGCCTCGGTGGCTGGCTGGCTGGTCTTGAGGTTCAGTGCGGTCGGGGCGGTCTCCTTTTTCGCCAGCTTGTATTTTGCCGACACGCATCCCGTCAGCGCGACAGCCAAGGTGATTGCCGCCAGGCGTACCAGAGCCGCTGGAAAGCTGCAGGCCACAGCACGAACGCAGACCATTCTGGCCGAACTCCGACGGAGGCCAAGTCGTTTTGCGGCCGGCCGGGAACGCCGGGCCTAGACGGCCTCGCTCAGAATGCCCGTCAGCTCATCGGTGGTCAGCGGCAGAGGGTTGGCCTTCATGCTGCTGGCCTTCGCGGCTTGGGCGACCAGATCGGAAACGTGTTCAGGCGCGATGCCGTAGGTGCGCAACCGCGGGATGCGGAGGTCCTCGACGAGTCCGCGCACCCAGCGCACGCCGTCGTCGGCCGCGGCGGACGGATCGCCCGTGAGCAGACGGGCAATTTCGGTGTAGCGCATGACGGTCCGGCCATCGCCCTCCCGCGCCCGGGCCGCCCGGAGATTGGCCGCCATGACCCCCGGCAGGAGCGCGGCGCAGACGGCACCATGAGGCGCGGCGAACCTCCCGCCGATCGGAGCGGCAAAACCATGCACGGCCCCGAGCCCGGCGTTCGCCAAGGCCAAGCCGCCCAGCAAACTGGCGAGCGCCATGTCCTCGCGGGCCGCGGGATCGGCGTTTTGCCGGTCGGCCGCCTGGAACGCGCGCCGCAGGCTGCGGGCTGCGCGGCGGATGCCTTCGACACACAAGCCGTCGGTGAGCGGGTTGGCGCGGGACGAGACAAAGGGCTCGAT